>JBOGGR010000158.1:0-8805 GCA_050744025.1 Acidimicrobiales bacterium | reverse complement strand
GGCGCGATCACCGAGGGGCTGGCCGAGCCACTGGCCTCGACCTTCGGCCAGCGGATGGTTCGGGGGGACTTCCGCTGATCGCCGTGGGCCTGTTCGCCGAGGACGACGGCCACCGTTCCCTCCTCGTCCCGCTGATCGGACGAGTGGCCGAGACGGAATCGGTCCAGGTAGAGGTGCACGTGCGCAGCGCCGAGGGTGGTATTCCGCGGGTGTTCACCGCCCTGCGCCGATACGGCACTGATCTGGCGAGGGGTGCCGACAATTTCCTGGAGATCCTCATGGTCGCCCTCGACGGCAACTGCCAGGGAGCCCATGAGCGGCGGCAGACGGCGATCAATGCGCTCGGGAGTGGCTATCCGGGCCAGCTCGTGGTGGCGGTGCCCGACCCGCACGTCGAGCTGTGGTACCTGTCGGACCCCGGCGCCCTTCCCCGGGTGCTCGGTGAGGACTTCGTCGCCGAGGTTCCACCCCACAAGTGCGAACGCCACCGGTACAAAGAGGCGCTGCGCCAGGCTTGCCGGAGGGCGGGGGTGGAGCCCGTGGCGGGCGGAGTGGAGTACGGAGAGGAGGTGGCTGCAGCCATGGATCTGGACCTTGCCTGCCGGCGCGACGAGGGACTGGGACGATTCCGGGACGATCTGCGGGGGGCGCTGCGCTCGGCGGTGGCCGGGGGATCCCGATGACGAGCCCCGCGTATCGTGTCGCGCCCTGGACGGAAGTGGCCCGCCCCCATCCTGATGTGGCCGGTGGCGCGCTCGACATGGGCACCTACGCCGTGAACCTGGCCCAGGTGTTCCGGGGTACCGAAGGGGTCCCTCCGGTCTATGCCCGGCCGGAGCGGTTCTTCGCCGCCACCTACCTCACCGACGGCCTGCGCCGTCTGCTGGTCGACGTGATGAGCGTCCTGGCCGGGCGAGGGGGCGACCGGGTCGTCCAGCTGCGGACCCCGTTCGGCGGAGGCAAGACCCATACGTTGGTTGCCCTCCTTCACCTGGCCCGTGCCCCCCAGGCGGCCGGGCCCGAGCTGGCCGCGCTGCCCGACCCGGGATCGGTCCAGGTAGCCGTCCTCTCGGGAGAGGAGCTCGACCCCCTGTCGCCCCGGCAGTCCGAGGGTGGGGCGCAGACCCGGACGCTGTGGGGCGAGCTGGCGGCCCAGCTCGGCCGCTACGACCTGGTCGCCGAGCACGATCGGACGGGAGTCGCCCCCGGTGGCGAGACCCTCCGGGCCGTCCTCGGCGAGGGCCCGGTCCTCCTGCTCATGGACGAGGTGCTGGTCTATGTCGAGAAGGGCATGGCCGTGGCCCGGGGCGACTCCACCCTGGGGCGCCAGACCATGCTGTTCCTCCAGGGTCTGACCGAGAGGGTGAACGGCCACCCGCGAGCTGCCATGGTCTACAGCCTCCAGGCCAGCGTCGGGGAGGCGGTGGGCGCGGAGGGGCTCCTGACCCAGCTCGACCACCTGGTGAGCCGGATCGACGCCAAGCGCGAGCCGGTCTCGGGGGACGAGGTGCTGCGGGTCGTCCAGCGGCGGCTCTTCGAGGACTTGGGCGACCCGGGGGTGCATCAGGCCGTGGCCAGCGCCTTCGCCGACCTTCACCGCCGCCAGCTCCAAGCGCAAGCCGAGACCGACGACGCCCGGAGAGAGGCCGAGGTCGAGGCCCGGAGACTGGAAGAGCGGGTCATCGCCTCCTACCCGTACCATCCTGCCCTCTTGGATCTCATGTACCACCGCTGGGGATCGCTGCCCAGCTACCAGCGGACCCGAGGTGCCCTGCAGTTCCTGGCCTGTGCCACCCACGCCCTGTGGGGCTCGGGAAGGGCCGGTCCACTCATCGGCCCGGGCGAGGTCGACCTTTCCGACGAGGCGACCCGGGGCGCCTTCTTCAGCCAGGTCGGCGAGAGGGAGCGCTACACCTCTGTCCTGGAGGGCGACGTCGTGTCCGCTGGCTCGGGGGCGGCCGCGGTCGACCGGCGCATCGGGACCGACTCACCGGCTCTAGCCCAGCTGCGGGTGGGGAGCCGGATGGCCACGGCCATCATGCTGTACAGCTTTGGCACCCGGGAGGGCGAGGAGCGGGGCGTGCTCGAGCACGACCTGGTGGGGGCCACGCTGGTGCCCGGCCTGGATCGCAACGTGACCGTGGCTGCCCTGCACGATCTCCGGGAGGAGGAGCTGTTCCTCCACTACACCGGGCGGCGCTACCGCTACGAGCCCACCCCCAACCTGACCAAGCTGGTACGGGACGAGGCCAACAAGCTCAGCGGCCCCGAGGTCCTCTCCGTGGTTCGGGGCGCGTTCGAGGATCGGCTCCGAGGGGTCCGCCAAGTGGCCGTCTGGCCCTCGGATCCCGGTCAGGTACGGGATCGTGTCCCAGCCTTCACCCTGGCCTACCTCGGCCCCGACTGGTCGCCCGAGACCCAGCCACTTGCCTCCTTCGTCGAGGAGGCGGGCGCCTCCAAGCGCAGCTACCGCAACGCGGTCGGACTCGTCCTTCCCGACGGTGCCCAGTTCGACAGGGCCCGGGCCGCAGCCCGGCTGAAGCTGGCCACGGAGTCCCTGCTCACCAACCGAGCCCACCACGGGTTCAACGCCGAGCAGGCCGACGAACTGAAGGAGAAGGCAGCGACGGCGGCCCGGGACCTGGGCGCCAGCCTCGACCGGGCATATTCCAAGGCAGTGGTGCCGGTGCGAGTGAGGTCGGGCCCTGTCCCATACGAGCTGGAGGAGGTCGACCTGCGCTCCCTGCTCGCCGCCGGGCGTACCCTCCATGAGCGGGTAGTAGAGGCGCTGTCCCATCGCGTCTTCAAGAGCGTCACCGTCGACAAGCTAGTGAGCCTGGCCGGGCTCAGCCCTGATCGTCCGGCCGTCGACCTCGGGGAGCTGGTCGACTGGTTCTTCAGTTACTTCGACTTCACCAAGCTGGCCGACCGATCGGCCATCGCCGACGCGGTGACCCGGGGGGTGATGGAGGGGCGCCTCGGCTATGCCACGGGTGTCACCCTCACAGACGGGGAGGGCACGATCCAAGGCGCCGGATTGGTCCGCATGGCCGAGGTGCTTCCGGTGGGTGAGATCGACCTGTCCTCCGGGGCGATGATCCTCACCCCAGAGCTGGCTGGCCGTCTCAGAGCGGGCGGCGAGGAGGAGCAGGCGGAGCCCAGGGAGCCGGCGCCGGCCCCGGCGGGGTTGCTGCCGGAACCGGGGGCCTTGCTGGCCGACGTGAGTTCCTCGTCCCCGGCCGGTCCGCCCGCCGATGCCGCCGATGCCGTGCGCCACGTGGCTCTCCGGCTCCGGCTCGACAGCCGCGGCCTGTTCGGCCTCAACCGGGCCCTGTCCTCTCTGCGGGAGCAGTCGAGCAATATCGAGCTGGAGGTGACGGTGCGGGCTACCGCCAAGGAGGACGCCCCCTACGACCGGGTGCGGCTGCGTAACGGGGTGATCGAAACCCTTGAGGAGGGCGGCGTCAGCGTCGAGCAGGAACCGACTTGATCGCCGGAGCGGGAGGGGGCCATGGGGTCGGGACCGCGGTCACCGGTGGAGCGTGATTGAAGACGAGGGGCCACTCCTCTCCGCCCGCAGGGTCGAGTTATGATCGTCGCGTGTGGGCAAGGTTGAGGGCTTGTCAGAGCAGATAACTTTGCCCGTTTCGCAGCCCATTGAGCTGCATTTTCCCTGGTCAGCACGCCGCAGGGAGCAAAACACCTCGTAATGAGCAGGTCAGGGGTTCGAATCCCCTCTCGGGCTCATCGTCATCTCATCATCATCAACCCGGCCAGAGCTGGCGGCCGCCTGAGCCGCCGGCCGCCGGCCGCCGGCCCTCCGGGCGAGGTGATAGCAGTTTTGGTCGTCCTACGACGCGAACCGCTATCACCTCTCGATCGATCAAAGGGTCTCCCACCGGCAGTGTCGCTTGCCAGGTCTATGGGACCACCCTGTGGCCACAAGGTAGGGACCACCTCGGGGGTCCTTTGGCCGATCACGATCATCTTCTCTGGCTGATGATCGAGTGTCAACTGGAGGCAACTGGAGGCGGCTTTGGCGCTGCGCGCCGCGCCGGTCGAACGAGCTCGGGAGGCGCGGGTGGGCCGGGCCCGGCCGTCCCAGGGGGGGCGGCACCGGGCGGCCGGCCGACGACCACGTCCGTGTCGACCTCGCCGTGCGTACCTACACACCAGTCTTCATCGATGCCGGCTTCCCCGAGCTCGACACCCCGTCCCCGGCGATCCGGCCGATCTGGACAGCGGACCTTGGAGCGTTCTCGTGGCGCTGGCCGGGGTCGAGCAGTTCTCCCACGGCGGGGCGGCCGTGGCCGAGATCGACGGGAACGAGATGCACGTCCGGCACGGCGTCGGCGGGCGTGAGGTGTACGGCCGCTACCGGATGCACTCGGTGACCCGGGTCGAGAACGACCCCCGGTCGAAGGTGTCGAATGAGCAGGGCCCAGCTCGCAGCCGGCGCCTCCTGTCAAATCTTCTTGACAACGGCCTCGGATCGGCGCAGGCTTGCAGGATGAACGTCGAGGACATGGCGAGCGCAACGGCCGCGGGCGATCCGGCTCTGGGACTGCGCGCCGCCGTCGCCCTCCGCCGGCTGGCAGAGCGGGTCGAGGCGGACCAGGTGGCGGCTGCCCGGATGGGCGGGTGGTCGTGGCAGCAGATCGGTGACGCCCTGGGCGTCACCCGCCAATCGGTCCACGTCAAGCATGGAAGGAGGCTCGCATGACCTCGCGCTCGGGCACAGGGGACGCCTACCACCCCTGGGCGACCTACATCCATGCCCGGGAGGAAGCGCGCCGGCGCGGCGACCGCCGGGTCGGCACCGAGCACCTGGTGCTCGGCCTGCTACGGGATCCCGCCGTCGAGGCCGTCCTCGGTGCGGGCCTCCAGCCGGCGCGCGAAGCGCTGGATGCGCTCGACAGGGAGGCGCTCGAGGCTCTCGGCATCCCCGCGGCCATCGACGCGCCGCCTCTCCCGATGCGGGGAGCGCCGCCGAGACCCACCTTGAAGGCTGTCCTCCAGGACCGCCTCCCGTTGACCCCGGCGGCCAAGCTCGCGTTGCAGGAGGCGGGCAGGCCGATGCGCCGCGGTGTGCACATCACGCCGGGGCAGGTGGTGGAGGAGCTGCTCGACCTCTGCCCTCCGGACCCTGGCGCGGTGCTGCTGGCCGCGCTCGGGGTGGACCCGGTGGTGGCCCGGAGCCGCATCGTCGCGCCGTCGACCGCTGCGTAGCTCACCAGGCCGGACGGGACGCCCTCTCCGCCCGAGGAGTGCCCCATCCACGCGGCCCTCGACGCCGGGACGCCGGAGCGGGTGGCCCACGGCGTGCTCTGGCGCCGCGACGGCACCCGACCGCCTGCTCATCGCCACCGCCCTGGTGGGCCGCTACGACGACCCGGCCACGGGCCGGCTGCGGACGGCCTGGCGAGGGGAGCAAGGACCTCGAGAAGGGGTTGATCCGCCTGCTGGCTCACGTCCGGGCCGGGACGGGGCCGGATTCGACAGCTACCGCCCAGCGCCTGGTCAGCCAGGCGCTCGCCGAGTCGGTGCGCCGGGACGACCCGCTGGTCATGGTGCTGCGGCGCGAGGGCTGAGCCCGGAGCGGGAGAGGGGCGCAGGTCCCGCCTCTACACTTCCGCTGTGACCGTCCGCTCCATCCGGCTCGTGGGGGACCCCGTCCTGCGCAGCCGGGCCGCAGAGGTCACCGACTTCGGGCGCTCCCTCGACCGGCTGGTGACCGATCTCACCGACACCCTCTACGACGCCAACGGGGCCGGCCTCTCGGCCCCCCAGATCGGGGTCGGCCTGCGGGTCTTCGCCTACGCCGTCGCCGATCCCGACGACCCGGACCGCCACCGCTACGGCCACCTGGTGAATCCGGTCCTGGTCGAGCAGAGCCCGGACGAGGTCGAGGACGAGGAGGGGTGCCTGTCCATCCCCAACCTCTACTACCAGCTGGCCCGGCCCCGGCGCATCGTCGCTAAGGGGTGCGACCTGCACGGGGAGCCGGTGGAGGTGGTGGGGACGGAGCGCCTGGCCCGCTGCCTGGCCCACGAGACCGACCACCTGGACGGGGTGCTCTTCATCGACCGGCTCGACGGGCCGGCCCGCAAGCGGGCCCGTCGGGAGCTGCGGGAGCTCCTCGAGGCCGGCGTCGAGATCGCCGTAAGGACATCCCCCCACGCACCGCTGGGCTGACCGGGGTAGGGTGCGAGGATGGCTGAGCGGTCGGGCTTCGCCGACCAGGCGATGGAGTTCATGCCCGCCCTGTACAGCGCCGCCCTTCGCATGACCCGCAACCCGGCCGAGGCCGAGGACCTGGTCCAGGAGACCTACCTGAAGGCGTACCGGGCGTTCGGCAGCTTCCAGGAGGGCACAAACCTCAAGGCCTGGCTGTACAAGATCCTCACCAACACCTTCATCAACGCCTACCGGGCCAGGCGCCGGCGGCCCGAGGAGTCCGACATCGAGGACGTCGAGGACCTCTACCTGTACCGCCGCCTGGGCGCCCTGGAGGCCGCTTCGGCGGGCCGCAGCGCCGAGGAGGAGGTCCTCGACCACTTCACCGACGACGTGGTCAAGTCCGCAGTCGAGTCCCTCCCCGAGCAGTTCCGGATCGCTGTGCTCCTGGCCGACGTGGAGGGATTCTCCTACAAGGAGATAGCCGACATCACCGAAGTGCCGATCGGCACCGTCATGAGCCGGCTCCATCGCGGAAGAAGGGGTCTCCAGAAAGCGTTGTTGGAGCTCGGTACGCAGCGCGGCCTGGTGGAGGCCAGCGATCGATGAAGGCAGTGGTGACGAGATGAGCGAGAGAGGGCACGACGACTGCGGGCAGGTGATCCACCGTCTGTACCATTTCCTGGATGGCGAGCTCACCGATGACCGCCGCCACGAGATCCGCCGGCACCTGGACGACTGCCAGCCCTGCCTGGAGGCCTTCGACTTCGAGGCCGAGCTCCGCCAGGTGATCGCCGCCCGCTGCCGGGACCGGGTGCCCGACGGCCTGAGGGACCGGGTGGCGGCGGCCATCCGCCACGAGGAGGGCCCCCGAGCGGGCGCGGAATAAGCACGGTCTTGGCCCCGTTGACCCGGGCATGAGCGAGAGGGCGGTCGGCGGGACGTCTCTGTCGGGGAGCTACCGGCCTTCTCATTCCTTCACGAGCGGGCGGGTCTGCGAGGAGGAGGGCTGCTGCACCCTCCTGTCGATCTACAACGGCGGGAGTTACTGCTACCGCCACGAGCCCATGATCGTCCCCCGTACCAGGGGGAAGAAGATCGCCTGACGAGGTCCACGTCCGCCGATTGTCTGACCACCCCCCCGGGCCGCGAGACTGGACGAGAGGAGGTGGGGACGTGACCGAAGCGGTGTCGTGGGACCTGGCCGAGAGGGTGGCCGCCCGGGTGGCCGGCCGGGTGCCCCTGGCCGAGTCCTACCACTACGCATCCCTCCAGCCGGACTTCGAGGAGCTGACGGCCAAGGCGGAGGGGCTGGTGGCCGAGGCCACGGGGCTGCGGTCCCTGGCCGGGCCGGCCCGCGCCCGGGTGACCGACCGGGCCGGCTGGGTCAGCGCCAACGTGGCCTCGTTCCAGCGCCTCCTGCGCCCGATCACCGACAAGGTCGGGTCGAGGCTCGCGGCCAGCCCGGTGGCCCCCATCAGCCGGGCCGTGGCCGGTGCCCAGATGGGGACGATCCTCGGGTGGATGTCGACCCGGGTGCTCGGCCAGTACGACCTCCTGCTCGTGGAGGACGACCGGCCCGAGGACCAGGACATCGTCTACTACGTCGGCCCGAACGTGATCGGCCTCGAGAAGCGCTTCGCCTTCCCACCCCGCCAGTTCCGGCTGTGGCTGGCCCTGCACGAGGTGACCCACCGGGCCCAGTTCACCGGCATCCCCTGGATGGCCGGCCACTTCAAGTCGCTGGTCGCGGACGGGCTGGGTTCCCTCGACCCCGACCCCAAGCAGTTCCTGACCGCCCTGGAGCGGGCCATGGAGCAGGTCCGGCGGGGCCGCAACCCCCTCGCCGACGGCCTGGTCAACCTGATCGCCGGCCCCGAGCAGCTGGCCGTGCTGGACAAGGTGCAAGGGCTCATGTGCCTCCTGGAGGGCCACGGCGACGTCACCATGGACCGGGCCGGGGCGGCCGAGATCCCGAGCGCCGGCCGCTTCAGCCGGGTGCTGCGGGATCGCCGCCACAGCGTCTCGGGGCCGGCCCGCCTCCTCCAGCAGGTCATGGGGCTCGAAGCCAAGCTACGCCAGTACGAGGACGGCGAGGCGTTCATCGCCGCCGTGGAGCGGGCCGGCGGGCCCGCCCTCCTGGACCGGGCATGGGAGGCCCCCGAGCGCCTGCCGACCCTCGGCGAGATCCGCGACCCCGGCGCCTGGATGGCCCGGATCGGCGCCCCCGCCTGAGGGCTCGGTGCTCCGCCGGACCTGGTCTCTCGGCGCAATCGTGCCGGTGCTCGCCGGAGCGCATCTGCCACCCCCGGGCAACCTGCCCCACGCCGGCCGGTCGCCGGTGACGAACCCGTGACCGCCGGGGCCGACCTCCTCCCCCGCTGCACCTTCCCGCCCCCGGGGAGCGACCTCTGGTGCGCGGTATCGGGAGGGACCGACTCCCTCGCCCTCTTGGTCCTGGCCCGCGCCGCCGGTTGCCGGGTCACTGCCGTCCACGTCGACCACGGGCTCCGCCCCGGCTCGGCCGGGGAGGCGGAGGTGGTCCGGGCCGCCGCCTCCCGCTTCGGGGCCGGGTTCACCTCGAAGGTGGTGGCCCTCCCGCCCGGGCCCAACCTCGAGGCCCGGGCC
>JBOGGR010000157.1:0-6826 GCA_050744025.1 Acidimicrobiales bacterium | reverse complement strand
GGCCGGGGCCGGGGGGGCCGCGGCCCAGGCGCAGGGCCCGTCGGTCCCGGTGGCTGTCTCGGCCGGCGAGGTCCGGGGGCAGGGCGGGGCGACCGCCGGCGGCGTGTTCGTCATCAGGGACCTCCGCCAGGAGCGGGAGATAGAGCGGATGAAGTCGGAGTTCCTCTCGAGGGTCGGGCACGAGCTGCGGACGCCGCTCACCGGCATCATGGGCTTCACGGACCTGCTCGGCCGCACGGACGTCGCTCCCGAGCGGGCCCGGGCCTGGCAGGGGGAGATCTTGGAGCAGTCCAAGCGGCTGCTCCGCACGGTCGAGATGCTCGAGTTCTTCGCGTCGGCCGGCGCCGGCCGGGTGCGGCTGCGGCGGGAGGGTCTGGACGCCCGCTCGCTGGTGGGCGACGTGGCTGGGCGATGGTCGTCCCAGGTGAGCGGCTCTCATACCGTCGTCGGCGAGGTCGCCGGCGACTTGCCGCAGGTCCTCGCCGACCGGCGGTGGCTGACGCTCGCGCTGGACGAGCTGGTGGACAACGCCGTCAAGTTCTCCCCCGAGGGGGGGGAGGTGACGGTGAGAGTCGACCCGGGCCCGGGCATGGGGTGGGTCGAGATCTCGGTGACCGACCAGGGCAAGGGGATGTCCGAGGAGGAGGGGGAGCGCGCCTTCGCCGACTTCATGCAGGGGGACGGGTCCGACACCCGCCGCTACGGCGGCCTCGGCCTCGGGCTCTCCCTGGTCCAGCGAGTGGCGCAGAGCCACGGCGGCCGGGTGACGTGGGACTCCCAGCCGGGCCGGGGGTCCCGGTTCTCGATCGGCCTGCCGGTCGCGACCGCGGAGCCGGCCGTGGCTCCCCAGCCCTAGACCACCCGTGGGGCGCCGGCCCGGGGTCCGCGGCCCGGGGTCCGCGGCCCCGAGACCGCGCTGATAGCGGTTTGTGCTGTCCTACGACCAAAAGTGCTATCACCTCGCGGCGCGGCCCGGGATCGGCCGCCCCGACCAGGCCGTCCCCCGGCCGCAAGCCCCCCCGGGGCCAAGCCCCGCCTGCCCGACCAGGCCGCCCGCCGGCCGGACCGATCGGCCTGGCAGGACCCGTCGTGGTGCCCGGGCGGCCCCCGGACGTGATAAGAACGTCGGGCGTTCTCGTGAGCACGCTCGCCGGCTGCGGGGCACGGGCCCGGTGGCTGGTGGGCCCAGCCGGCCCTCGACGGGTCAGAGGGGGTGTCCGACTATGGACCCAAGGATTCACCGGACGAGGATCCACCGGAACCCGGCGGGAGGCGGGCGCCGGACCGGGCGCCGGGCGCTCGCCGGCCTGGCCGGGGTGGCGCTGCTCGCCGCTGCCTGCGGCGGCGGCTCCGGCTCGACCACCTCGACGGCGGCCGGCTCCTCCACGACGGCGAAGTCCGGCTCCTCCACCAGCTCCCCGGGCGCCCCGAGCGGCGCCAAGGTGACGATCCAGTTCGCCGAGTCCGGCCTCGGCACCGAGGGCAAGGCCACCCAGACGGCGGTGAGCGCCTTCGAGAAGGCGAACCCCAACATCACCGTGAAGATCGTCGTGCTGTCGCCGAACTCCACCCAGTACCTCCAGCAGCTCCAGCAGCGCTTCATCGCCGGGTCCAGCACTCCCGACGTGTTCGAGTCCGACGTGACCTACCCCGCCGCCTTCGCCAAGGCCGGCTGGGTCAAGCCCCTCGACAGCTTCAGTCCCCAGCTGAGCCAGTTCTTCAAGGGCGAGGTGGCGGCTGGCCAGTACAAGGCCAAGACCTACGCCATCCCCTGGTTCGACAACCCCGAGGGCCTCTTCTACCGCACCGACCTGATCAAGACCCCGCCCACGAGCGCCGCCCAGGTCGTTTCCGACGCCGAGGCGGCCATGAAGGCCGACCACTCGCTGAAGGAGGGGCTGGCCTTCGAGGGGGCCAAGTACGAGGGGGCCATCACCGCCTACCTCACCGTCCTGAGCGGCTTCGGCGGCAAGCTCGACCCGTCGAACCTCGACTCCCAGGCCAACCTGAAGGCGCTCCAGTTCCTCTACGACGCCGTCTACAAGAACCACATCGCGCCTCCGGCGGTCACCGGATGGCAGGAGGGCCAGGTGCAGCAGGAGTTCACCTCTGGGCACGCCGCCTTCGCCATCAACTACCCGTTCGTCTTCTCGGTGGCCGCCCAGGGCGGGCCGGCGAAGGGCCATGTCGGCTACATCCCCTTCCCGTCGACCAGCGGCACCCCCGGGTCGGCCCTCGGTGGCGAGATGCTGGCCATCAACGTCAAGACCCAGCACTCCGCCGCCGCCTGGAAGCTCATCCAGTACCTGACGAGCGACCAGGCCATGATCACCAGGGCGATCGCCACGGGTGACCCGCCGGCCAAGCCGTCGGCCTACACCGCGGCCCTCTATTCCAAGGCTCCGCAGTTCAAGGAGATCAAGGCGCTGGCGGCGGCCGCCGCCCCCCGCCCGGTGAGCCCCCAGTACCCGAAGATCTCGAGCGACCTCCAGGACATGCTGTCGTCGGTGTTCTCCAACATCGCGAAGCCCAAGGCGGCCCTGTCCCAGGCGGCGTCCACGATCAAGGCCCTGGCCGGCTGAGGCGGCCCGGGGCTGGAAGGTGAGCGAGGGGGGACGTTGACCGGCACCGTGGCGGCGCCGAGCGTCGCCGGCCGGGCGGTCGACGGGTCCCGGCCGGCGCGGAACAGCGACCGGGAGCGGCTGCGGGCCGACCGCCGGCTGGGCTATGCCCTGGTCGCCCCGGCGGTCGTCCTCCTGCTCTTCGTCACCGCCTTCCCGCTCGTCTACAACCTGGTCAACTCGTTCCGCCACGTGGACCTGTCCAACGCCAGCGCCGGCCACGGCTTTGCCGGGGTCAGCAACTACGCCCAGCTCTTCAGCACCCCGGGCTTCGTGGGCGCCCTGGTCCGCACCGTGGTCTTCACGGCCATCTCCGTGGCGATCGAGACGGTCGTGGCCCTGGCCCTCGCCCTCATGCTCAACAAGTCCTTCCGGGGCCGGGGCCTGGTCCGGGCCGCCATCCTCATCCCATGGGCCGTCCCCACCGTGGTCTCGGCCACGCTGTGGAAGACGATGTTCGACCCGCGCAGCGGCTTCGTGGACTACCTCCTCGGGGCCGTCCACCTCCCGGGCGCCCACCTGACCTGGCTGGCGGGGACGTGGACGTCGTGGACAGCAATCTTCGTCGCCGACGCCTGGAAGAATGTCCCGTTCATCGCCATCATCCTGCTCGCCGGGCTCCAGGTGATCCCGGGCGACGTCTACGAGGCGGCCAGGATCGACGGGGCCAGCGCCTGGCAGGCCTTCCGGCGCATGACCATGCCGCTGCTCAAGCCCGCCCTCCTCGTCGCCCTCATCTTCCGCACGCTCCAGGCGTTCCTGATCTTCGACGTCATCTACATCATGACCGGCGGGGGCCCTGGCACGACCACCGAGACGCTCTCCTACCTCAACTGGAAGGCGTTCCTCGTGGACACGAACTTCGGCTTCGGCGGAGCCGTGTCCATCGCGCTCGTGGTGATGTCGCTGATCATCGCCGCGATATACGTGCGCGTGTTCCGGTCCGGCACGGCGATGGGAGCGGGATGACCGACGCCGAGGCCGTCGTGCTCGCCCCGCCGGGGAAGGCGGGGCTGTCCGCGGGCGCCCTCCAGCGAGGGTTGGCGGGGCTGCCCTCGCGGTGGCGCCCCCGGCTCAGCTGGCAGCGCGCTCTCTTCTACCTCGGCGTCCTCGTGGTCCTGGCAGTGTCGCTCTTCCCCTTCTACTGGATCCTGCGGACGTCGCTCGAGTCCACGGCCGAGGTGGCCCAGGGGGTGGGCGGCGCCAACGGCCTGCTCCCGCCGCACCTGGGGTTCTCGAGCTACGTCCAGGACTTCACCCAGCAGCACTTCCTCCGACCCCTCATCAACAGCGCCATCGTCTCGCTGGCGGCCACCCTCGTGTCCGTCGTCTTCGGGTCGCTGGCCGGCTACGCCCTCGCCCGGCTCCCCATCAGGGGGTCGGGCCCCATCCTCGGGTTCATACTCCTGGCCGGGTTCTTCCCCATCCTGGCCATGGTCGGCCCCCTCTTCCTCTTCTACAAGGACCTCGGGTTCCTCGACTCGATCTACCCTCTGATACTCACCTACCTCGTGTACACCCTTCCCATCGCCACGTACCTGCTCAAGAACTTCTTCGAGCAGATCCCGAAGGAGCTGGAGGAGGCGGCAATGGTCGACGGGGCCACGCGTCTCCAGTCCCTGTGGCGGGTCGTGGTGCCCGTGGCCGTGCCCGGGGTGTTCACGGCGGCGATCCTCTCGTTCATCCTGGCCTGGAACGACTTCACCTTCGCCGTGTCGTTCCTCCAGACGCCGAGCAAGTTCACCGCCCCCCTGGCCATCGTGAACTTCGGCCAGAGCCAGTACCAGATCTTCTTCAACAGGATCGACGCCGCCGTGGTCATCATCACCATCCCGATCGCCCTGCTGGTGCTCTTCGCCCAGCGCCGGATCGTCTCCGGCCTCACCGCCGGGGCGCTCAAGTGATGCCCGGCCGCCCGGTCGGGCCGGTCAGCAACGGAGGGATCCCATGGCCACGGTAGCCCTGGAGAAGGTGACCAAGGTGTACGGCAACGGGGTGAAGGCCGTGTCCGGCCTCGACCTCGAAGTCGAGGAGGGCGAGTTCATGGTGCTCGTGGGCCCGTCGGGATGCGGCAAGACCACGGCGCTGCGCATGGTCGCCGGCCTGGAGGACATCACCGAGGGGACCCTGCGGGTGGGCGGGAGGGTGGTGAACGACCTGTCCCCGAAGGACCGGGACATCGCCATGGTGTTCCAGAACTACGCCCTCTACCCCCACATGAGCGTGGCCGAGAACATCGGCTTCGCCCTCAAGCTCCGCAAGCTGCCCAAGGACCAGATCCGGGCCAAGGTGAGGGACGCCGCCCAGATCCTCGGCCTGACCGAGCACCTGGACCGCAAGCCCGGCCAGCTCTCCGGCGGCCAGCGCCAGCGCGTCGCCATGGGCCGGGCCATCGTCAGGGAGCCGTCGGTCTTCCTCATGGACGAGCCCCTGTCCAACCTGGACGCCAAGCTGCGGGTCCAGATGAGGGCGGAGATCTCCCGCGTCCAGCGCCGCCTCGGCGTGGCCACCTTCTACGTCACCCACGACCAGACCGAGGCCATGACGATGGGCGACAGGGTGGCGGTGCTGCGCTCGGGCCTCCTCCAGCAGGTGGAGGCGCCCCAGAGCCTCTACGACCATCCGGCCAACCTGTTCGTGGCGGCGTTCATCGGCTCCCCTGCCATGAACCTCTACGAGGGCCTGGTCTCCCCCGACGGCACCCAGGTCCGCATAGGGGGCCAGACCCTCTCCATCCCCCCCTCCCTCACCGCGGCCCGCCCCGGGCTGGCCCGGTACCGGGACCGCAAGGTCGTGGTGGGCATCCGCCCCGAGCACCTGTCCGACGCCGCCCTGAACGGCTCGGCGGCTGGGGAGACCGAGCGGCTCGTCGGCGACGTCGAGCTGGTCGAGGCGCTCGGCAACGAGCTCCAGATCCACTTCCGCATCGACGCCACCCGGGTGAGGGCCGAGGACGCCCTGCCCGGAGAGGGGGTCGCCGAGCTGGGCGGGGGCGAGGTGGGGTCCGAGACGGTGGCCGAGGGCGTGGCTCGGGTCGACCCCCGGTCCCAGATGCGCGCCGGGGCCCGGACCACCTTCGCCGTGGACACCGAGCGCCTCCACGTCTTCGACCACGACACCGGCGAGGCTGTCTGGGGATGACCCTGGAGCCAGGAGGAATGGCCGCTGGCGCCCCCGGCCTCCTGTGCCCACCTCCCGCCCCGTGCGCCCCCAGCGGAGCGGGGATGCCCACCCTCACGCCCGGCGCGCCGTAGGCTCCGCCCGATGGCCGAGGAGTACCACACCGTGGTCAGCTCGGGAGCCCTGCATCCCGGCGAGGTGGCCCGGCGCACGTTCGACACGGTTCGCAGGGGCTACGACCCCGCAGCGGTCAGGGCGTTCCTGGAGCGGGCGGGCGACGAGCTGGAGCGGCTGGTGGTCCGGGAGGCGGAGCTGCGCCAGCGGCTCGCGGATGCGGAGAGGCGGGCGGCCAACCCCGAGCTCGACGAGCAGACGCTGACCCGGGGGCTCGGCCAGGAGACGACCAAGGTGCTGGCCGGCGCCCACGAGGCGGCCAACGACATACGGGCCCGGGCCGAGGAGAACGCGGCGCGGATCCTCCGCCAGGCCCACGAGGAGGCGGCCCGGCTGCAGGGAGCCGCCGAGTCCGTCCTCGGGGAGCGCACCGCGACGGCCCAGGCGGAGGCCCGTCGAATCCTCGAGGCCGCCGAGGAGCGGGCCGCGGCCCTCGGCGAGGAGACGAGGGCAGAGGCGGCGGAGACCCTGGCGGGGGCCAGGGACGAGGGCCAGGAGCTGCTCCGGGAGGCCAGGGAGCTGCGGGCCCGGGTGCTGGCGGACCTGGCCCGGCGCCGGCGCGTGCTCCACCTCCAGGTCGAGCGGCTCCGGGCCGGCCGCGAGAGCCTGCTCGAGGCCGTCCGCTCGTCCAAGGTGGCGTTCGAGACCCTGGAGGACGGGCTGGCCCGGGCCGAGGCCGACGCCCGCCTTGCCGCCGAGGCCGCCGCCCGCCAGGTCGCCTCCGAGACCGAGCCCGGGGTGGCGGAGCTGGAGGCCACCCTCGCCCTCGGACGCCAGGGCCAGCTGGTCGGGCCTGCCCCGCCCCAGCCGTCCCCGGCCCCCACTGCCCAGCCGTCCCCGGCCCCCACTGCCCAGCCGTCCCCGGCCCCCTCTGCCCAGCTGCCGCCGGCCCCCTCTGCCCAGCTGCCGCC
>JBOGGR010000156.1:0-1784 GCA_050744025.1 Acidimicrobiales bacterium | reverse complement strand
CCACCGGGTCCGTAGGGTCGCCCGCACCTTGGCCGACCTGGAGGATGCCGGGAACCCGGTCCAGGTGGAGCAGGTGGCCGGGGCGCTCGAGCTCCGGGTGGGGGTGGCCGCCCTGGCTCCGGGGGTGGCGGCGTGACGGGGCCGGTCGCCGTCGCGGGCGATGTCGGCGGGCCGGGGCCGGTCGCCTCCCGGCTCCCCGACCTGCCCGACGAGGCCTACGTCGCCGCCCTGGCCGGCTTGCCTCATCTGACCCCGGCCCGGCTGCGCCGTCTCTTGTGCGGCCGGAGCCCTGGGGACGCATGGGCGCTCGTGAGGGCAGGGGCGGTCCTGAGCCCGCCAGGGGGGCAGGCAGAGCGGCGGACCCCTGCGGCGGCCGGGACAGGGGGCAGCGAGGACGACTCCGGCTGGTGGCAGGACCTGGAAGCCGGCGATGGCGGGGGCTGCGGTGAGCCTGCCTCCAGGGGCGGGAGCGGACGGTCGGCGTGGACCCCGGAGAGGCTGGCCCGAGCTTGGGCCGCCCACGCCCTTTCCTCTGACCCCGGCGAGACGTGGGCAGGGTACGCAGCCCTCGGGATCGCGGTCCACGTGAGGGGCAGCCCCGCTTACCCGGCCCTGCTGGCGGCCGACCCTCAGGCTCCGGCGGCCCTCTTCTCGGTGGGATCGCTGGACGCGCTCGGTCGTCCGCGGGCGGCGGTCATCGGGACCCGGGCCTCCACCCACTACGGGGAGGAGGTGGCGACCGAGCTGGGCCTCGGCTTGGCCGGCGCCGGCGTCTCGGTGGTCTCGGGGCTGGCTCTCGGCATCGACGGGGCGGCCCATGCCGGCGCCCTCGCCGGTGGTGGGGCGCCCCCCCTCGGGGTGGTCGGCAGCGGCCTCGACGTCGTCTACCCGAAGTCCCACGCCCGGCTCTGGGCCCGGGTGGCCGCAGCCGGGGGCCTGGTGTCGGAGGCGCCACTCGGTGCTGCGCCAGAGGCCTGGCGGTTCCCCTGGCGCAACCGGCTCCTGGCCGCCCTGGCAGATGTCGTCGTGGTAGTCGAGTCGCACCGGGCGGGAGGGTCGCTCCTCACCGTGGAGGCAGCTGTCGGGCGCGGGGTCCCGGTGCTGGCTGTGCCCGGGTCGGTTCGCAGCGCCGCCTCGGCCGGGACCAACGCCCTCCTGGCGGACGGCTGCCCACCGGCTCGCGACGTCGACGACGTGCTCGTGGCCCTCGGGCTGCGCTCGGCCGGGGCCGGGGACCCTCCGGGCGGCCGGTCGAGCGGGGCTGGACCCTCCGGCCCGGCCGGCCCAGCCGGTCAGGACAGGGCTGTGTGGCTGGCGGTTGACGGCGAGCCGACGCCGACCGAGACGGTCCTGCGGCGGACCGGGCTCCCGCTCGGGGAGGCGGCCGCCGCCCTCGGTCGGCTCGAGGAGGCGGGCTGGGCCCGAGCCGGAGATGGCTGGTGGGAAAGGCTGGAGGGATCCCGATGAACGGCCGGTCATCTTGGGAGCGTCCCCCGGCACAGGCACCGCATGGTGTCGAGCGCGAACGGGTCGAGCATCTCGACCACCGCGTGGATCGGCCTGTCCGGACCAGTGACCTGCTTCAAGGCCTTCGCCCCGGGGCTCCCGCCCGCCGGGGCGCCGGCTGTCAGGAGCACCAGGGGCGTCCTGCGGCTCGCCTCCTGGAGGACCGCAGCCCTCCCCAGGGCCTTCCACAGCGCATCGGTCCGCTTCAACCCCGCTCGATGGCTCGTGAAGCTCCCGGCGACGTCGAAGAGCCAGAGGCTTCCCCCGAGGTCGCGAGC
>JBOGGR010000155.1:0-16789 GCA_050744025.1 Acidimicrobiales bacterium | reverse complement strand
GGTCGTGACCCTGAACGCTCCGAGCGTCCGACCCGTCACGGCCGGCGATCAACGGCTCATCCCGACGACGGGCCGGTTCAGGCGGATGGCGCCCGTCGAACCGTAGAACGCGGCGTCGCCGAAGCTGAAGATCCCCCCGTCACTTGCCACCAGCCAGTAGCCGTGGCCGTCGGGGGTGGGGGCCATCCCCACGATCGGGGCGTTCAAGGGCTTGCCGCCCATCGAGCCGTAGAAGGCGGCGTCGCCGTAGGCGAAGATGCCGCCGTCCGAGGCCACCAGCCAGTAGCCGCCCCCGTCGGGGGTGGCGGCCATGCCCACGATGGGCTTGTTGAGCCTGATGGCCCCGGTGGAGCCGTGGAAGGGGGCGTCGCCGAAGCTGAAGATGCCGCCGTCCCTGGCGACGAGCCAGTAGCCGTCGATGGCCGGGGGGCCGGTCCCCACCAGGAGCTGCGCCGCTGTCACCCCGGCGATGCCGGTGGCCCAGTCGTCGCCGCCTCCCCGAGAGCCCGCCAGCTCCCCGGCCAGCCACACCCTGGCCGGGTCGGCCGGGTCGGCAGCGGCGCCCGAGTAGTCGCCCCAGCGCTGTCCCATGTAGTCCCCCCGGCCGGCGAAGAGCGTCGTCAGCGAGCCGAGCTCTGTCGAGCCGGGGGCAAGGCCGGCCGCGCCGACGCTCGGGAACACCGAGGCCGAGGAGTAGCTGAAGGTGACGATCATGTCGCCGGACCCGTCGATGGCGATCGCCGGGTAGTAGAGGTCAGTCCCCGGGAGCCCGGCGTCGAAGTCCTGCACGACACGGGCCCCCGACGGCCCGAGCGAGACCTCGATCAGGCGGAGGCAGGACCGGATCGAGGTGGCGCCGGTCACCTGGCAGGCGTCGTTGGCCCCCACCCAGAGCTGGTCGCCCCTCAGCGCGGCGGTGACCAGGCGATCGTCGCCCGTGTCGACAGCAGGGCCGGAGCCGGGCTGGACCGCCTGGGGCGGGATCTGGGTGGCGGTGATGGGCAGGTCGGTCTCCGACAGGCGGACCGTGCCGGTCGCCACGTCGCCCGTCACCGCGACCAGGCCGAGGTAGGCGAAGGGGGACCCGTTGTAGACGAAGTCCTGGGGCCCTAGCCCGGATGTCGAGGTGATCGGTATGAGGCCGAACCGGTTGGGGTCGGGGGTGGCCGAGTGGTACGCCGCCGGGGGACGGCCGGCGAGGAGGGACGCCTTGTCGAGCACCCAGCTCTCGGAGCCCGTGAAGGTCCCCGACTGGTCCGACAGGCCAGGGCCCGGGGCGACAGCGAAGTCGTTCCAGGCCAGCAGGACGTCCTTCGGGCCCACCCCCACCTTGGGCTGGTCGTCGAGGACCCCCTTCCCGGGCGCGAGCCCGGTCACGTCCCACGACCCGGTGGCGCTGGCGGTGCGTGAGACCGCCAGGTACACCTCGGAGTCGCCGCTCGAGTCGAACGAGGTACACGAGGCGAGCCAGCGCTGGTCGGCCTGGTCCCACACGACCCAGGGGTCCGAGACGTGGAAGCCCGTGGCCACGCCGAAGAACGAGTCCAGCGGGAACTCCTTCTCCACCGCGCCGGTCTCGCTGAAGACGGTGCCGGTGACGTTGACCATCTCGAGGACCTGGCCGTCGCCCACGCCCACCTGGGTGTCGGGTGGCTCCACGGCCAGCCCGAGCTGGCCCAGCTCGTGGTCGAAGCTGGTCCCGGAGAAGGTGAGCGCCCCGGAGCCGGGCTCGGCAGTGGCGCTCCGAACGGCGTCCGCAGCCGGCGCGACCCGCTCGACCGCCGTCCTGGCTGCCCGCCGGAGGGGCGAGGAGCCCGAGCCGCCCTTGGCCGCCCGGTACCTGGCAGCGTCGCGGGGAAGGAACGGGGGCCGGACCACGGCCGGGACGCCGCCGGGCGCTGCCGCGGTCCGACGCGGGTGGGCCACCAGGGCGGCGACGTCGACGCCGCGGGGCGCAGCCACAGTCGTGCTCACCAGCGGGGGCGGAGGAAAGGCCGCTCCGGTCCCGGGACCGGAGCGCCCGGGACGCCCCGGCGAAGGCGCGGCGGAGGCCCGAGCCGACCCGGCACCCACCATCAGGAGGGCACCCATCGCCACGACCAGGACGGGGGGGCCAACCCGACCGCACCGGCTGGGGCGGGGGCGGCCGGGCACGGGAGCGCAGGGTACTCGGTGGCCGGCCCGGCCCGACGGCACCGGCCGGTGGGCCCTGCCGGGTCCGGTGCAGAGGGAGGGCCGCCAGGCAGCGGACAGGTCGTCAGGAGCCGCGCTCAGGGAGCCGGTCGCCAGGCAGCGGACAGGTCGTCAGGATCCGTGCTCGTGGCCAGGCCGTCGGCCGCCAGCTTGCGGAGGTGGGCCCACAAGGAGAGGCGGGCGACCGGGTGCATCCCAGCCGGCACATCCGTGTAGACGGCAGCCACCAGGGCGTCGACGGTGGCCGCCCCGGCCCGGGCCAGCGCCTGGTGGATCGCTCGCTCCCGCGCCAGCCTGTGGGCCAGGTACTCCTCCAGACGGCCGGCCGGGTCACTGATGATCCCCCCGTGGCCCGGCGCGATGGCGGCCAGGCTCGGGGTGAGCGAGGCGAGCCGGCGGAGCCCGTCCAGGTACGCGGCCATGTCCCCGTCGGGCGGGGCCACGACCACCGTGGAGCCGTCCATGACGTGGTCGCCGGAGAAGAGCAGCCCGTCCCCCTCCAGCAGGTAGCAGAGGTGGTCGGAAGCATGTCCAGGGGTGTGCAGGGCCCGGAGGCGGACTCCGCCGGCGGTGAGCACGAAGCCCTCCCCGATTGCCCGGTCCGGGGTGAAGACGGCTCCGGACCCGAAGCCGAGCACCGGCGCGCCCGTGCGCTCGGCCAGCCCCGCCGCACCCGGAGCATGGTCGACGTGGTGGTGGGTGACCAGGATGGAGCCGATGCGGCCGTCGCCGGCGGCTGCGACGCGGTCGAGGTGGAGGGGGTCGTCGGGCCCGGGGTCGATGACGACCACCTCGCCCCGGCCCACCAGGTACGTGTTGGTGCCCTGCCCGGTCATCGGGCCCGGGTTCGGCGCCAGGATCCGTCGCACGAGCGGAGACAGGGCGACGACCGCCCCTGGGTCGAGGCGGGCGGCGGCCTCAGCCACGGCGGTCCCCCGACACAGCAGGGTCCCCCGACACTGCAGGGTCCCCCGACACAGCAGGGCCCCCCGACACAGCAGGGCCACCGGGAAGGCCGGGCATCGGCATCCCCTCGGGGAGCGGCTCGTCCCCCGCCTCGAGGTAGCCCCGGTCCCCCGGGAGCAGGATGCGGACGCCCTCGCCGCCGGCCACGATCCGGGGCTGGATGGCAGGGACGTGCTCGATGGCGGCGGCCGCCCGGAGCAGGTCGGCAGTGGTGGCAAACCGTCCGAGGGCCCGCAGGCTGTGGATGGTGGGCACGACCAGCTCCAGGTCCCCTGCCTGGTGGCGGGCCAGGGCGGCGGCGGGCGTGGTCCACAGGTTGGCGATCGTCTCCCTGTCGTCGTGGAGGGGAACCTGCTCTGGAGGGACCCCGGCCACGAAGAAGCGGGTGTCGTAGCGGCGCGGCGGCCCCAGCGGGGTGATCCAGTGGCTGAAGTAGTGGAGTCGGTCCACCGCCAGGCGGAGGCCCTCGGCCAGGCAGACCTCCACCAGCCGGCGCCTCCCTGCGTCCACCTCGGCCCGATGGGCCCGGAAGCGGCGGGCCGCGTCCGGGTCGGACAACGACACGAGCCGGCCGGACGGCCCGTAGACGAGGAGGATCCCGGCCTCCTCGAAGCACTCCCTCACGGCAGCCACCCAGTACGCGAGCCCGCCGGTGGGGAGGCCGAGGATGGCGCTCGCCTCGGCGTCGGTCCGCCCCTCGCACACGGCCTCCAGGTCGGCAGCCCCGTCCCCGGGGTCCACCGCCCCGCCGGGGAAGACGTAGGCGCCCCCGACGAACTCGGCCGCCAGCGCCCTCCGCAGCATGAAGACCTCGAGGCGGGTGGTCTCCGTCCCCTCCGGGCCGGGGCGCGGCCGATCCGGGGCGCCCTGCTGCTCCGGCGCGCCCTGCTGCTCCGGCGCGTCCTGCTGCTCCGGGGCGTCCCGCACGAGCATCACAGTGGCCGCATCTCTCAGCTGAACCGGCACCGGCCCGAGGCTACCGCCGGGCACCTGGACCACCACTGCGGAGCGCGGGTCCTAATCTCGGGTGCGTGCGCCCACCCTCGGTCGACGTGCTGGCCCGGGAGCTGGCCGACGTGGGACTCCCCCATCCGCTGCTCGTCGACGCCGCCCGGGAGGCCGTCGCCGCCGGGGACCCCGCCTCGGCCCGGGCCCGGGCCGAGGCTGTCGCCCGGGCCCTGCTCCGCCCGGTGATCAACGCGACCGGGGTCCTCCTGCACACGAACCTGGGCCGGGCCCCGCTCCCGCAGCAGCCGTGGCCGGCCGCCCTGCTCCCGCCACAGCCGGCCGCCCTGCTCCGGCCGGCGCCGTGGCCGGCGTCCCCGGTGCGGGCCACCAACCTGGAGCTGGACCTGGCCACCGGCCGGCGAGGTGCCCGCGGAGCTCACGCCGGCGCCCTGCTGGCCCGCCTGACGGGCGCCGAGGCCGCGATCGTCGTCAACAACGGGGCCGCTGCGGTGCTCCTGGCCCTCGCCGCCCTGGCCCGGCACCAGGCCGTGGTGGTGAGCCGGGGCGAGCTGGTGGAGATCGGTGGCGGGTTCCGCATCCCCGAGGTGCTGGAGGAGTCGGGCGCCACGCTGGTCGAGGTGGGCACCACGAACCGCACCCGCCTGGCCGACTACGCCGAGGCGGTGGCCGCCCGGGACCCGGCCCTGGTGCTCAAGGTCCACCAGTCCAACTACCGCGTCGTCGGCTTCACCGAGGCCGTCCCGGTGGCCGACCTGGCCCGGCTGGGGCCACCGGTGGTCGCCGACATCGGGTCCGGCCTGCTCGACGCCCGCGTCCCCTGGATGCGAGGGGGGCCGCCCGGGTGGCTGGCAGGAGAGCCCGCCGCCCTCCAGACCCTGGCCGCCGGAGCCGCCATCGTCACCTTCTCCGGCGACAAGCTCCTGGGCGGGCCCCAGGCCGGCATCGTGGCCGGCCGGGCCGATCTCGTCGACCGCTGCGCCCGCCACCCCCTGGCCAGGGCCCTGCGCCCCGGCGGCCTGGTGCTGGCCGCCCTGCAGGGCACGGCCCTCGCCTACCTGCGGGGAGAGGGAGGGGCCATCCCGCTCTGGCGGATGGCCTCTCTCAGCGTGGAGGACCTGAGGCGCCGGGCGGCAGCCCTCGGGGTGGGGCGACCGGTCGACTGCGCCTCGGTGATAGGGGCCGGCTCCGTGCCCGGCCTGGAGGTCCCATCGGCCGGGGTGGCCATCCCGGGCGACCGGTCCGTCCCGCTGCGGGCCGGGGAGCCGCCCGTGGTAGCGCGGGTCCACGAGGGGCAGACCATCGCGGACCTGCGCACGGTAGACCCCGCGGACGACCCGGTCCTGGCCAAGGCCCTGGCCGCGACGCTGGCCGAGGCCGGGCCGGGGTGACCGCCTCGGGCGGCGCGAGGATCCCGACCGGGCGGAGCTGAGCGGCCGTGCACGTCGTCGCCACCGCCGGCCACGTCGACCACGGGAAGTCGACCCTCGTGCTGGCCCTCACCGGCACCGATCCCGACCGCCTGGCCGAGGAGAAGGCGAGGGGGCTCACGATCGACCTCGGCTTCGCCACCGCGGCCCTGCCATCGGGCCGGGAGGTCGGATTCGTCGACGTGCCCGGCCATGTCCGCTTCATCAAGAACATGCTGGCCGGGGTGGGGGCCGTGGACGCCTGCCTGTTCGTGGTGGCCGCCACCGAGGGGTGGAAGCCCCAGTCCGAGGAGCACCTCCGCATCCTCGAGCTCCTGGGCGTGGACCACGGGCTGGTGGCCCTGACAAAGGTGGCCGGCCTCGACGCCGAGTGGCGGGAGCTGGCGCGGATGGAGGTGGACGAGGCCGTGGCGGGGACGTTCCTCTCCGGCGCCGAGGTCGTCCTGGTGGACGCGCCGGCCGGCCATGGGGTGGGAGAGCTGCGCGCCGCCCTCGACCGCCTCCTCTCGGAGACGCCCACCGCGCCCGACCAGGGTCACCCGCGGCTGTGGGTGGACCGCAGCTTCGCGGCCAAGGGGTCGGGCACCGTCGTGACCGGCACGCTGGCGGGGGGCGAGCTGGCGGTGGACGACGACCTGCTGGTCGTGGGGCCCGGGGCCGGCCACGGCGGCCCTCGGGCCCGCGAGGGGAGGGTACGCGGCCTCCAGAGCCACGGCCAGGCGCTGGCCGTGGCTCGGCCGGGGCGCCGGGTGGCGGTCAACCTGGCCGGGCTGTCCCACGACGCGGTGGCGAGAGGGGACGCCCTCGTCCGGCCCCACCAGTGGGCGACCAGCCGGACCCTGGACGCCTCGCTCCGGACCCTCGCCTCCCTCCCCCACGAGGTCGGCCGCCGGGGCGCGTACCAGGCCTACCTGGGCTCGGGCGAGCACTCCGCCCGCCTCCGGGTGCTCCAGCAGGAGTCGCTGGCCCCGGGGCAGTCCGGGCTGGTCCGCCTCCACCTGCCGGTCGCGCTCCCCCTCCTCCCCGGCGACCGGTACGTGCTCCGCGAGAGCGGCCGCGCCGAGACCGTCGGAGGCGGCGAGATCCTGGACGTGGACCCGGTGCTGCCAGCCTCCCGGGCCCGCCCCGACCGCTCCGTCGACCGGGTCGTCGCCGAGCGGGGATGGGTGGACGCCGCCCTCCTCTACCGCCTCACCGGCGAGTGGCGGGAGCCCGACGTCGGGGGCCGCTGGGTGGTCGATCCCGGCGCCCGCCAGAAGGCGACGGACCGGGTGCGCCGTGCCCTCGCCGTCGCCGGCGCCCTGGGCCTGGACCTGGCCACCCTGGACGAGCGCCATCGGGCCGTCGCGGAGACCCTCCCCGACGTCGTGGTGGAGGGAGGCCGGGCCGTGCCCGCCGGCGACGCTGGCGCGTCCTCCCGGTTGGCCGGCCACCCGTTCCTGGCCGCGCTCGAGGCGTCGCCCTTCCAGCCCCCGGGCCCCGACGGCGTGGACCCCCTGGAGCTGCACGAGCTGGTGCGCCGCGGGCTCGTCGTGGAGCGGGACGGCTGCTACTTCGCGCCGTCGGCCGTGTCCGGGGCCGCCCGGGTCGTGGCCCGGCTCCTGGCAGACCGCCCCGACGGGGTCACGGTGGCCGAGATCCGCGACGCCCTCGGGACCACCCGGCGGTGGTTGCTGCCCCTGCTGGGTATCCTCGACACCACCGGCGTGACGAGGCGGCGGGGAGACGTGAGGCTGGCCGGCCCTCGGATCCCGCCCCCCGGCTGAGCGACGGCGGCCGCGCGCCCGGCCTCCCGGGGGTCCCCCGGTAGCATGCCGGCACCACCTACCTATCGGACAAGGACACAGCGTGGCGAAATCGCAGCGTGGGCTCTCCTCCGGTCAGCGACCCACCCCCTCCCAGCGCCCCGGCGCCCAGGCCAGGCGCCCAGGGAGCGGCCCTCCCCGAGGTGGCCGGCGACCCCCCCCGGGCCGGCAGGGATGGCGCCCCGGCGGCGGCCTGGTCGCCCTCGTCTCGGCGGCCGTGGTCATCATCGTGGTCGGGATCATCGTGGGCGTGAGCTTCACCGGCGGCGGCGGCAGCGCCAAGGGCTCGGGGCTGGGCATGCAGCCGGCCTCGGCCGACGTCGTCCACGCCACCACGAACGTCCCTCGGTCGGTCCTCTCCAAGGTGGGCCTCGGCACGACCTCGACGATCGCCAGCCCCGAGCGGATCAAGGGCCCGCCGCCTCTTCTCATGAGCAGCGGCAAGCCCGAGCTCTTCTACTTCGGCGCCAACTACTGCCCGTACTGCGCCACCGAACGCTGGCCCATGGTGGTGGCGCTGTCCCGCTTCGGCACGTTCTCGGGGCTGAAGCAGACGCACTCGTCGACCAAGGCAGGGGAGCCCTTCCCCGGGACCCAGACGTTCAGCTTCTACGGGTCCACGTACACGAGCAGGTACCTCTCGTTCGTCCCGGTGGAGCTGACCACCAACCAGCCCTACAAGGGGTACTACAAGCCCCTCCAGACCCCCACCAAGGCCGAGCTGGCCCTGGTGGCCAAGTACGACGTCGCCCCCTACGTGGCGAACGCGACCTCGGGCCAGGACCCGATCCCGTTCCTCGACTTCGCCAACCGCTACCTGCTGAGCGGCCCCAGCTACTCGCCCCAGGTCCTCCAGGGCCTGTCGGCCGGCACCATAGCGGGCAGCCTCAGCCTGCCCTCGACGCCGACGGCCCAGGGCATCGGCGCCTCTGCCAACTGGATGACCGCCGCCATCTGCCAGCTGACCCACGACCAGCCCGGCGCGGTGTGCTCCGGCTCCGTGATCAAGAAGGCCGAGGCCGCCCTGGCCAAGGAGTCGCCCAAGTGAGCAGCCGGCGGGCCGTCTCCGCCGACCGCGAAGCCCCTCGCCCGCTCGCAGCGGGTCACGCCACGGCGGCCGCTCCCGACGCCCGCCGGACCACCCGCCCCCCTCCCGTCGCCGTGGCACCGTGGCTCCCACCGGCCGCCACCGTGGTGGCGGTCCTCGGGGCGGCGGTGGCCGCCTACCTGACCGTCGCCCACTTCACCACCTCGGCCGTGCTGCTCTGCAGCGGGAGCGGGACCATCGACTGCGCCAAGGTCACCACCAGCCCCGAGTCCGTGATCGTTGGGATCCCGGTGGCCGTCCTCGGCCTCTTCTACTTCCTCGTCATGGTGGGGCTCAACCTGCCCCGGTCGTGGCGGGCCGAGGGCCGCGTGGGAGCGTGGCTGGCCCGCCTGCGCCTGGCCGGCGTCGTGGTCGGGATCGGCTTCGCCCTCTACCTCGTCTCGGCGGAGGTCCTCGTCATCGGGTCGATCTGCATCTACTGCACGATCGCCCACATCCTGGCCTTCGCCCTGTTCGTGCTGGTGGCAGCGGGATCGGCCCAACGGGGCCTGGGCGCCCCGGCCTGAGGCCGGCTCCGGCCCCCGAGCTCAGCCAGCCCGGCGGGCCAGCAGGACCTTGCGCTCCAGCTCGTTCAGCCCGCCCCAGATCCCGTGCGGCTCCCGGATGCGCAGGGCGTAGTCGAGGCATTCCCGTCGCACCGGGCAGCCGGCGCAGATGGCCTTGGCACGGCTCTCGCGAACGTGCTTCTCCTCCTTGCGCTCGAAGTGCGAGGGTGGGAAGAAGATCGAGGCGTGCGGCCCCCGGCAGGCCGCTCTCCCCTGCCAGAGCTCCTCTGCTCGATGAACGATCATGCCACCCCCTCGGTGCGGCCCCCCTCTCCTTCGCGGCCACCCTACCCCTGCCGATCGGCCTCGACAAGAGTCGATTTTCCCGAAGAGATGGCAGTGACCTGGACCTTCGCGCCGGGTCCCGGGTCAGTCCCGGGTCACGGCAATGCGACGGAGCCGCCTGGGTAGCCTCATCACCAATGGACGTGGGCGCCTGGTGCCGGCAGTGCCGGATACTCATCGTCGCCGGCAAGGGCGGGGTGGGCAAGACGACGGTCAGCGCCGCTCTGGCCCTCACGGCTTCACGAGCGGGGCTCGACGTCCTGGTGGTCCAGCTCGAGGGCCGCGGCGGGGTCGCGGGGGTCCTGGGCCACCCCGAGGACCTGGGCTACGACGAGGTGGTGCTGCGGGAGGCGGAGGGCCACAGCGGAGCGGTGCGGGCCCGGGCCATCACGCCCGACGACGCCCTCGTCGAGTACCTCACCGAGCACGGGCTCGGCCGGGTGCTGCACCGGCTGCTCTCCTCTGGCGCCCTGGACGTGATCGCCACAGCGGTGCCCGGCATCCGGGACATCCTCGTCCTGGGCAAGGTCAAGCAGCTGGAGAGGGCGGGGGTGGCCGACCTCGTCGTCCTCGACGCCCCCGCCGCCGGCCACACGCTGACCTTCCTGTCGAGCGCGGAGGGGCTGCTCGACGTGGCCCGGGTCGGGCCCATCCGGGTCCAGGCCGGCGAGGTCCACGATCTGCTCGCCGATCCCGGCCGTTGCCAGGTCCTGCTCGTGACCCTGCCCGAGGAGACCCCGGTGAACGAGGTGGTCGAGACCGCGTTCCGCCTGGAGGACAAGGTGGGGACGAGCCTCGGCCCCGTCGTGGTGAACGGCCTCTACCCACCCCTGGTGGGCCTCGACGTCGACCCGGCAGAGGCGGCGGCCACCTCGGGAGCGAGCGTCGGTCCAGGCCACGCCGAGGTCCTGAGGGAGGCGGCGCTGTTCCGCCAGAGACGCCAGCAGCTGCAGGCCGAGCAGGTGGCCAGGCTGGCCGACGCGCTGCCCCTGGCCCAGCTGCGCCTCCCCTACCTGTTCACGGCGGACATCGGGGTGGCCGAGGTCGAGGTGCTGGCTCGGGCCCTCGCCACGGCCGTGGCCGGCCTGGCCCCACCCCCAGCCGCCGGGCTCCCCGAGCCGGCGAGCCAGCCCGGAGCGGGACAGGGCCATTGACCGGCGGGGCCGGCTTCGGGGAGCTGATCGGGCGCCGGTCCATGGTGATCTGCTGCGGCTCGGGGGGGGTGGGCAAGACGACCACGGCCGCCGCCATCGCCCTCCGGGCGGCTCGGGAGGGCCGGCGGGCCTGCGTGGTCACCATCGACCCGGCCCGGCGCCTGGCGGACGCCCTCGGGCTCGCATCCCTCACCAACACTCCGGGCCTGGTGGCTGGGCGCTGGCCGGGCGAGCTGTGGGCACTCATGCTCGACACCAAGGGGACGTTCGACGACCTCGTCGCCCGCTACGCCGACGACGACTCCCAGGCGGAGACCATCATGGCCAACCGGGTCTACCGCAACCTGTCCAGCGCCCTGTCGGGCACCCAGGAGTACATGGCCTCAGAGAAGCTCTACGAGCTGCACGAGGACGGCCGCTTCGACCTGGTCGTGGTCGACACGCCGCCGACGCGCAACGCCCTCGACTTCATCGACGCCCCGAGGCGGCTCACACGGTTCCTCGACAACCGGTTCTTCCGCATAGTCATGACGCCGACCCGGGCCTACCTGCGGGCGGTCAGCGTGGCCACGAGGACATTGCTGCGGACGGTGGCGAAGGTGGTGGGGTCGGAGGTGGTGGAGGACGCCGTCGCCTTCTTCCAGGCCTTCGAGGGGATGGAGGAGGGGTTCCGGGCGCGGGCGACGGCGGTGATGGAGCTCCTCCGCTCGACCGACGCCGCCTTCGTGCTCGTCGCCTCCCCGAGGCAGGACACCGTGGACGAGGCCCTCTACCTCGCCGACCGGCTGGCCGGCTCCGACATAGCGGTGCAGGCGTTGGTCGTGAACCGCCTGCATCCCCGCTTCGCCGAGCCCGGGCCCCCGTGCCGGTCCGCGACGGCGCCGGCCGGCGGTGGCTCGGCCGGCAGGGACGGCGAGGCGGGGGCGACGGAGGCTCTCGACGCGGAGGGGGCGAGGGAGGCGCTCGACGCGCTGGAGGCGAACCTCTCCGACTTCCGGGCCGTGGCCGAGCGAGAGGAGGCCAACCTGGCCGTGCTGGCCGAGCGGGTGGCGCCGGCCCCCGTGGCCCGGGTGCCGTTGCTCGCCAGCGACGTGCACGACCTGGACGGGTTGGCGGAGGTGGCCGACCACCTCTTCGCAGACGGGCGCGGGCCGGCCGGCTCCCCCGGGTCAGTCCGTGGCCGGCTCCGAGGTGAGGGCAGCCGCGGCCTCGGCCACGGTCTCGGCCACGGTGACGATGCGGTCGAAGCCGGTGGTGCGCAGGAGCCTGGTCAAGGTGGGCCTGGTGGAGCTCACCGCCACGTCACCACCCAGCTCCCGGGCCCGGCGGATCCCCCCGATGAGGGCGCCGAGACCGGCGGAATCCACGAAGGGGACGGCTGACAGGTCGATCAGCAGCCTCGGGGTGGACGCCAGATCCCCGAGGGCCTGGCGGAACTGGCTCACCGTGAAGGCGTCCAGCTCGCCGACCGGCCGGCAGAGGGTGTAGCCGTCGGCCGGTTCGATCTGGATGTCGAGCACGAGCGTCTCCTCTCCCGACGGGCCGACCGGCGCGGGGGCGCCGGGGCAGTCGGATCGTACCCGGGAGGCGGCGGCGGTTACGCTCCTGCTGGCCGCCACTAGCCGGCCAGCAGGAGGATCGACGTGGCCGAGAGCCAGGAGACGAGCACCAGCGGGGAGGGGGTCCTCCTCGTGTCCGACGCGCCGACCGTGCGCGAGGAGGTCCAGTCCGTCCTGGGGACGCTGGGCCTGGCCGTGGAGGAGGCCCGCGCCGGCGCCGAGGTGACGCCGGCCGTCCGTGAGAGGGCGTTCAACCTGGTGGTCCTGGACCTGCAGATCGGCAACATGGGGGCGATGGCCGCCTGCATGGATCTGCGCCTCGAGGAATCGGCCGGTCGCCTCCCGCACGTGCCCGTCCTCATGCTGTTGGACCGGCGGCCCGACGTGTTCCTGGCCCGGCGGTCGGGCGCCGAGGGCTTTGTGGTGAAGCCCCTCGACCCCATCCGCCTGCGCAAGGCCGTCCGCGCGCTCCTCGGGGGGGGCACGTACCACGATCCGTCGTACCTGCCGGTCCCCAGCCTGGTGGAAGGCTAGGATCGCGCTCGGCCGCCGAGGCCGCCGGGAAGTAGCGCAGCTTGGTTAGCGCGCAGCGTTCGGGACGCTGAGGTCGCGGGTTCAAATCCCGCCTTCCCGACCAGCAAAAGTCCTGGTCAGGCGCCATCTTCGGGTGGCGCCTCATCGCGTCAGGCCCCCGGCGTGCGCGCTACGTGCGCCCCGCCAGCAGATGCCCGGCAATGCGGGCGATCCGCACTGGCGCGGGTGATCTCCTGGTCACAGCGGCAGAAGACCTCCACCACCGGTCCAGGCAGACGCTCCAGGTCGGTGGTGGCACGGCTGCGATAGAAGTTGGTCTCCAGGACCGCCCCCACGGGCAAGGCCGCGGCGAGGGTCACCGGTCCCGCGAGTCGCTCGCGACCTATTCGGCAGCGTTACGGGCGGCAGCAGCCGATCCGCCCACGATCAACCACTTGGAGCCTGGCCGGCGACACCGAGCCCACAAGGCTCTGTACAAGTTTGCCCGAGAGTTGTACAGTCGAAGCCATGGCCACCATCAGCGTGAGCGAGGCACGTGACCGCCTCGCCGAGGTCATCGACACGGCCCGGTCCGAGACGGTGATCCTCGAGCGATACGGTCACGCCGCCGCGGTACTGGTCAGCCCCGAGCGCTACGAGTTGCTCCTCGACGCCCTGGAGGAGTCCGAGGACGTGGCCGCCTTCGACGTCGCCATGGCCGAGGAAGGGGACAACATCCCCTGGGAGCAGGTCAAGGCCGATCTCGGCTGGACGTGAGCCGCTACCGGATCGAGGTCCGCCCCGCGGCTCTCCGGGCACTGCGCAAGCTCGATCCCGCCATCCGCCCGAGGATCGAGGGTGCCATCGCCCTCCTCGCCGAGGATCCCCGCCCGCCGGCGTCCCGCCCGCTGCGAGGCCGGCCCGGCTACCGGGTCCGGGTCAGCGACTACCGGATCATCTACACCGTCGCCGACGATGTCCTCCTGGTCGTGGTCGTGACCCTCGGCCACCGGCGCGATGTCTACCGCTGAGGCCGCTGCGTGCGCGTTCCGAGCTGGAGGCCTTCCTGGCCCGGCCCGCTCAGCCACGGCGCACGCAGGCCTTCCCGAGCTGGAGCGAGAGTCAGAGTTGCGGGGGCGGGAGGTGTGCCGGCTGGCCCTCCAGGCCCACCTCGACGCCCGTGGGCATGGCGACATCGGGCTTGCGTAGCCGCGGGGTGGTCTCAGGGAAGCTGCGCAGGAGGGGCGTCCGCCCGGGACGGGCCCCGGCGCTCGGACACCGTCGCCATGAGCTCCACCCATTCGTCCGTGGGAACAGCCTTCTCCATCGCCACGAGACGGTCGGAGCCTTCGGGCTGCGGGTCATCGAACGGCTCACTCGAGTGGAGGAGCACCCGGCTGTGGGGCGCGGCGTCGAGGATCTCTGGCAGCGCGGTCAGGCCGTCCATCACCGGCATCTGCACGTCCAGCATCACAAAGGTGGGCTGCAGGTCGCGGGCCCGGTCTATCGCCGCCGCTCCGTCGGTGGCCTCCCCGACGACCTGGAAGCGCCCATCCAGCTCCAGTGCCAGGCGGTAGAGACCGCGTAGGCCGTCGCTGTCGTCGACGATCAGCACCTTGCGCCACAGGGTCTCGGTGGGCACCTACCGAGTGTGCCGCCGTTGGCGGCCCAGCACAACATCGGGGGCGCAGGCGCAGCTGCCTCCTGCCCGGAGGCGAGGCCCTGCTCAGCTCGCGATGCCGTAGGCGCCGAGCGCCCGGGACACGGGCTGGAGGCCGGCCAAGCCGGGGAGCCCGTCGATCCGGCGGTCGATCCGCTCGATCATCGACCGGCCCTCGTCGCCCCCGAAGAGGGTGCGCACGAGGTGCCGGGTCTCGGGGCCCGGCATGGCCGTGGAACCCACCGGTCGCCAAACCCGATGGATGGCGGCCCTGGTCGTGCGCCGGGCGCTGGCGCTGGCCACCAGCCTGGCCCGGGCCTGCGTCAGGTAGTAGTCGATGTGCCGGCCCTCCTGACGCATGATGCGCCGCAGCAGCTCGGAGAGGACGGGGTGGCCGGCCCGCGACGAGAGGCGGCCGTAGCCGGCCTGGGTGGTCCACTCGTTGATGACCCCGAACGTCATGTGGACGGCCAGGAAGTGCCTGGTGAGAGACGAGAAGATCATCCACCCGATCGGGCTCACCGTGACCTGCCACCCGAGGCGCTGGCGCATCGCTGCCACCCTGGCCTGGCCAGCCGGCTCGCCGTGGGCAGCAAGGACCTGTGCCAGGGCGTAGCCGTGCCAGTACTCCTCGAAGCCCCACAGGGTGAGGAACGCGGTGATCTCCGGGTCGCTGTGAGCCTTGGTGTTGAGCAGGTTCCGCAGGTAGCAGGCGGTGTGGTGCTCCACGTCGTGCATGTACCGGATGCACCGGAGGTCGTCGGGGGCCAACGGCTGGTCCCGGAAGGCGTCGAAGTCCACGCCGTCGAGGTCGACCGCGCGTACACCCCGCTGGTACGTCTCGAAGTCGAAGGCCACGTCTCTGTATTCGGACAGGCTGGTCCACTTGGACGGTCAGCCGGCTACGCGACAGGGGTCGGCTGCACGCCCCCCCTGGGGCTCGGCGGCACGTCGGCAGGGCCGGCCCTCTCCTCCCGGAGGGCCCGGCGGCGCCTGGCCCACCGGCGGGCCAGCCAGCGACCGGCCCGCCACAGCCAGATCCAGACGGCGACAGCCGCCGCGCCGGCCAGCCCGCCGCCCGCGATCTCCAGGCCGGTGGTGAGCTCACGGGGCCGGTAGGTCCAGGTCACGATCGACGTCCCCGCCGGGACCCGGACACCCTGGACGAGACCGACCGCCACCACCGGGACCGTCCGCCCGCTGCCCGTGGCGGTGCGGGCGACGGTGGCGGACCAGCCCGGGTAGTTGGCGACGCTGCGGACGAGCAGGGCCGGCGCCGAGGTGGTCACCCCCACGGTCTGGGACCCCGGCCCCGAGGTCAAGAGGACCCGGGCCGACGCCCCCGCCGGGGCTGGTCCCCCGTGGCGGCCCTCCACCCAGAGGGGACCCCGAGCTCGGGTGTTCCGGAACAGCGCCAGCCCGGCGTCGGGCCCGATGTAGGTCCAGTGCGGCGGGAGCACCACCTCCGAGAGAGGCCCCTCCAGCATCCACTGCTGCCCCGCGCCCGCCGTCACGACGGGCGCCGACACGACCTGGATGCCGGTCCCGTGGTTGGCGACGACGACCCCCACGGCGCTCACGGGCGGGACGAAGCCGGCCACCTCGGCCCCGATGGGCGCTCCTGGCGATGCCGGCGCCCTCAGCCCGGTGGAGCTCCACACGACCCTGCCCGAGCCCGTCACCAGCCCCACCTCCAGCCCGCTGTCCCGGTTGGCCACGGTGGCGGGGGCCCGATCGGCCAGCTCAACGGTCGCGACGTCCTGGTCGTCCCCGATCCACCACGACGTCTGCTTTCCGGGATGCACCGACCTCGGCCCGACGACCGGAACGGCCCGGGTGGCCGCCCCGCTGGGGACGGGCACCCGGAACGAAGCCGGTGGGGCCACCAGGGTGTGGAGGTCGAGCTGGTCGAACGTCGTCCCGGCCAGGGGGGCGGAGAGGACCCCCGCGCCGTGGGTCCCGGTTGCCGCGGCATAGCGGGCCCCGACCAGCGACCCGTAGCCGTCCACGCTGGGGACCCGGTCCACGATGTTGAGGTCGGGCCCGCCGGCCCGGTAGACGAGGCCGCCGTACCCGGGCCCGGGCACGTAGATGCCGAAGCGGCCGGTCCGGCCGTTGACCGCAGCCAGGCGAACTGCGGGTTGCCTGGACGCTGTCATGGACGAGGGCGGACCTCCGATGAAGGTGTACTGGGCCGCTCCGAACAGGGCCAGGTCGGCGACGACCACGACCCCGAGGGCCGGGAGGCGCAGCCACCGGGGCCACCACCGGGCGGTGGCCGCCACGACGCCGGCGGCCAGGGCCACCGCCAGCGCCTGGGTGAGGTAGTGCCGCACCGGCCCGGCGGAGCTGGCCGGCACGTGCACGCCGCCCAGGGCGAGCAGGACCTCACGCGCATGGCCCCTGGCCAGCACCCAGGCGGCGACCACCGCCGCCACCGGGATCAGGGCCAGCAGGTACGAGATGCCGGCGAGGGCCCTGGCCGCGAGACGGCCGGCGCCGGCGAGGGGCCGCACCAGGACCGCGAGGGGCCGCCCCAGGAACGCGAGGGGCCGCACCAGGAGCCTGAGGGGCTGCCCCAGGAACGCGAGGGGCCGCACCAGGA
>JBOGGR010000154.1:0-14046 GCA_050744025.1 Acidimicrobiales bacterium | reverse complement strand
GCGGTTCTCGCCGAACGCCTCCTTCTTCTCACGCTTCTCGATCACGGCTGCGCCGTGATGGGGGTAGACGACCTTGTCACCGACGTCAAACGTCATGCCTCTCCCAACGACCGATCGGCTAGGGGGTCCTCCCAGGGTAAGGGTCCGCGGCCGTTCGGACAACTTCGGAGCCAGGGTACAGGGGTGCGCACGGAGCCGGGTCGACTACCCTCCCGCCGTGGACCCCCGCGCCGCACTGGCGGCCTCGGAGCTCCTCGGGGCGGTGGACGAAGAGGCGGCGACCCGGCTGGCCGGCGCGGCGCGGGTCCGGAGCCTCCGTCGCCACGACGTCGTCTACACCGAGGGGAGCCGGGCGACCGAGCTGTACGTGGTCATGGCCGGCCGTATCGCCATCGCCAGGCGCGCACCGGGCGGCCGGAGGACGGTCACCGCCCTCGTAGGGGCCGGCGAAGTCTTCGGGGAGGTGGGCCTGCTCGACGACGGGGACCGGCCGGCGGAGGCCAGGGCCCTGGAGCCGGCCCAGGTCCTGGCGCTGGGCTACGAGGCCGTCCGGGCCGAGCTGGACCGCCGGCCCCGCCTCCTGTGGGACGTGGTGCGGATCCTGGCCCGTCGCCTGCGTGCCGCCGACGCAGCCCTCGCCGAGGTCAGGGCCCTGGACGTCACCGCACGCACGGCCAGGCGTCTCCTGGAACTGGCCGGGGACGCCGACGAGATGGTCCTGCCCGTCACCCAGGAGGAGCTGGCAGACCTGGTCGGGGCCTCCCGGGAGCGGGTCAACAAGGCCATCGCCAGCTTCGTCAGGCAGAGGTGGCTGGCACGGGTGGACCGCCACTACCGGATCCTGGACCGGGCCCAGCTCGCCCGCCGGGCTCGCTGAGCACGTCGGCCCCCCCGAGTCCGGGTGCGGGGGGGGATCCTCGGGGGGGCTCGGCCCCCCGAGTGCGTGCGGTCAGCTGTAGCGGTCGAGGATGCTCGTCTCGGCCAGGCGGGACAGGCCGTCCTTCACCAGCCGGGCCCGGGCCTCCCCCACGCCGGGCACCTCGGCCAGCTCGGCGTACGTTGCCCGCATGACCTTCTGGAGGCTGGCGAAGTGGGAGACGACGCGCTCGACCATGCTGGACGGGAGCCGGGGGACGCGGCCAAGCAGCCGGTAGCCCCTGGGCTGCACGGAGGCGTCGAGGCGGCCGGCGTCCCCAGAGAGCCGGAGCACGCCTGCCACCCTCTCCAGGTCGAGCAGGTCCTCGGTCGAGAGCCGCGCCAGCTGCTCGATGGCTTGGTCCACGCGCGAGCCCCGCCCGGCGTGGAAGTAGTCCTTGACGACGAGCCGGCGGTCGTCGTCCACCCCGCCCAGGAGCTCGTCCCGCTGGAGCAGGAGGAGGCGGCCGTCGTCGCCCAGCTCGACCAGGTAGCCCTCGATCTCCTCCGAGATGCGCCGCACCATCTCGGCCCGCTGGAGGACCGCCACGACGTCGCGGACGGTGACCAGGTCCTCCACCTCCAGCGCGGCCAGGGCCCCGCTCACGGTGTCGAGCCGGTCCTTGTACCGCTCCAGGGTCTGGAGCGCCTGGTTGGCCCGGTTGACGAGGACCGGCGTGGCGTGGAGCCGCTGCTTCGACTCCCGCCGGTAGACGGCGATCATGGACAGGTCCTCCGAGACCGAGATCACCGCGACGTCGATGGAGCGGGCCACCCGCTCGGCGGTCCGGTGCCGGGTCCCGGTCTCGGTCGTGGGCACGCTCGGGTCCGGCACCAGGTGGACGTTCGCCCACGCGATGCGGCTGGCGTCGGCCGCGAGGATGATGGCGCCGTCCATCTTGGCCAGCTCGGAGAGCCGCTGGGGCGTGAAGTCGGCGTCGAGGTGGAAGCCCCCCGAGCAGATGGCCAGGACCGCCTGCCCGTCCCCCACCACGATCAGGGCCCCCCGCTTGGCCTGCAGGACACGGTCCAGCCCCTCCCGCAGCGGCCTCCCGGGGGCAACCGATGACAGGGCGCCGGCCATCGGGCTGGGCCACGCTGCGGGCCACGCTGTCACGACGGCATGGTAGTGCGCTCCGCCCCGGCGACGGGGCGCCCGGCCCCGAGGACGTGGCGCTCCGCCCCGGCGACGGGGCGCCGGCTCCCGGGACGGGGCAGCCCAGCCGGGACGCCGGCCACCGCCCGGGCAGGCAGGCCGGCGCGACCACCCGGCCCGACCCTCCTCGTCGGGAGTCCCAGGACCTCTACCGCCTGGCCGAGCGTCCCCACCCGGACGAGGTCCAGGCCGAGCGGCCCGCCCTGCACAGAGCGGGGCACCACGGCCGTGGTGAACCCCAGCCTGGCAGCCTCGGCCAGGCGGCGCTGGCTCTGGGCCACCTGGCGGATCTCGCCGAGGAGGCCCACCTCCCCGCAGGCCACCAGGCCGGGCGGCAGCGGAGCCTCTGCAGCCGCCGAGGCCAGGGCCAGGGCGAGAGCCAGGTCGGCAGCCGGCTCGGCCACCCTCACCCCGCCCACGGCCGAGACGAAGACGTCGGCCCCTCCGAGGCGCACCCCGGCCCGCCGGTCCAGCACGGCGAGGAGCAGGGCCAGGCGCCCGCCGTCCAGGCCCTGGGCAGAGCGCCGGGGAAGGGCCAGGCTGGTCGGGGACACCAGCGCCTGGAGCTCGACCAGGAGCGGGCGGCTCCCCGCCATCGCCGGCACGACCACGCTGCCGGGCCCGCCGGGGTGCCGGTCCCCGAGGGACAGCGCGCTCGGGTCGGAGACCGGCGACAGGCCCGACCCGGTCATCTCGAACACGCCCAGCTCGCCGGTCGGCCCGAACCGGTGCTTCGTGGCTCGCAGGAGCCGGAGGGCCTGGTCGTGCTCCCCCTCGAAGGACAGCACCGTGTCCACCACGTGCTCGAGCGCCCGGGGCCCGGCCAGGGTGCCGTCCTTGGTCACGTGGCCGACCAGGAGGACCGCCGGCCCGCCCCTCCGCCCGCCGCCCTTGGCCACCTCCACCAGCCGGTCCGCGCACTCCCTCACCTGGCTCACGCTGCCCGGGGCCGACCCCACCAAGGGCGCGGCAACGGTCTGGATGGAGTCGACGACCACCACCTCGGGCCCCACCTCGGCGACGGCCGCCAGCACGGCGGAGAGGGCCGTCTCGGCCAGGAGCCACAGGCCGGCCGGCGGAGCGCAGAGGCGCTCGGCCCGCAGGCGGACCTGCTGGGGCGACTCCTCGGCCGAGACCAGCAGGCACCGTGCGCCGGCGCCGGCCATCGAGACGAGCGCCTGCAGGGCAAGGGTGGACTTCCCCACTCCTGGCTCGCCCCCCACCAGGGTCACCGAGCCGGGGACCAGCCCCCCGCCCAGGACCCGGTCCAGCTCGGCCAGGCCGGTCGCCCGTGGCGACCACGCGGCCGCGTCCACCTCGGCCAGGGGCACGGGCCGGCCCGGCTCGGGCAATGGCCCGGCCCCGGCCGGTGGCCGGGCACGCTCCTCGTGCTCCTCGACGAGGGAGTTCCACGCGCCGCAGGTGCCGCAACGCCCGGCCCACCGCGGGTGGCTCCCACCGCACTCGGTGCAGCGGTGGATGGTGCGGGAACGGGCCATCCGGCCATGCTACGGACCTGCTGTGACACTCAGCCTGGAGCGGCAGCCACCTCAGCCTGGAGCGGCGGCCACCTCAGCCGGGAGCATCGGCCACCCCGCTCGCCGCTCGGCCCGGCCGCCCCGCAGAGACTCAGTCGACCACTCCCGGGCCGGTCCCGGCCAGCTCCACCGGAGGTGGCTCGACGCCCTCGATGGCCCGGAAGACGATCTCGCCGCCGTCGACGTCAACGATGATCGTCTCGCCCACCCGGAACTCCTTCCAGAGGATCCGCTCGGACAGGGGGTCCTCGATCATCTGCTGGATGGTCCGGCGCAGGGGCCGGGCCCCGAGCGAGTGGTCGTAGCCCTTGGCGGCCATCACCTCCTTGGCCGCCCTCGTGATCTCGAGCCCGAGGCCCTGGCCCTCCAGCTGCTCCCTCACCCGCTTGATCATGAGGTCGACGATCTCGGTGATCTCCTCGATCGACAGCTCGTGGAACACGATCACCTCGTCGATCCGGTTGAGGAACTCGGGCCGGAAGTGGCCCTTCAGGGCCTCGTGCACCTTCTCCTTCATCCGCTCGTGGGTGACGGCCTCGCTGGTCTTCGCGAAGCCCACGGAGGCCTTGCGCAGGTCGGCCGTCCCCAGGTTGGAGGTCATGATGAGGACAGTGTTCTTGAAGTCGACGGTCCGGCCCTGGGAGTCCGTGAGCCGGCCGTCCTCCAGGATCTGGAGCAGGGTGTTGAAGACGTCGGGGTGGGCCTTCTCGATCTCGTCGAAGAGCACGACCGAGAACGGCTTGCGCCGCACGGCCTCGGTGAGCTGCCCACCCTCCTCGTAGCCCACGTAGCCGGGCGGGGAGCCGACCAGGCGGCTCACCGTGTGCTTCTCCATGTACTCGCTCATGTCCAGCTGGATGAGCGAGCCCTCGTCCCCGAACAGGAACTCGGCCAGAGCCTTGGCCAGCTCTGTCTTGCCGACGCCGGTCGGGCCGAGGAAGATGAACGACCCGCTGGGGCGCTTGGGGTCCTTGAGGCCGGCCCGGGTGCGCCGGATGGCCCGGGAGAGGGCCTTCATGGCGTCCTCCTGGCCGATGACCCGGTGGTGGAGCTCCTCCTCCATGCGCAGGAGCTTGGCGGTCTCCTCCTCGGTCAGCTTGTAGACGGGGATCCCGGTCCAGTTCGCGAGGACCTCGGCTATGACCTCCTCGTCCACCACGTCGAACAGGTCGCGCCCCTCGGCCCGCCACTGGGCCTCGGTGGCGGCCTTGCGCTCCAGGTGCTCCTTCTCCTTGGCCGCCAGCCGGCTGGCCTCGTCGAAGGCCGACCGCTCGACCGCCGCCTCCTTCTCCCGGTGGACCCTGGCGATCTCCTCCTCCAGCTTCTTGTGCTCGGGCGGCGTCGACATCCGCCGGATGCGGAGGCGGCTGCCCGCCTCGTCGATGAGGTCGATGGCCTTGTCCGGCAGGTAGCGGTCCGAGATGTAGCGGTCGGCCAGGTTCGCCGCCGCCACCAGGGCCTGGTCGGTGATGGTCACCGAGTGGTGGCTCTCGTAACGGTCGCGCAGGCCCCTCAGGATCTCGATCGTGTGGGTGAGCGACGGCTCCTCCACCTTGATCGGCTGGAAGCGGCGCTCCAGGGCGGCGTCCTTCTCCAGGTGCTTGCGGTACTCGTCGAGGGTGGTGGCCCCGATGGTCTGCAGCTCGCCGCGGGCGAGCATGGGCTTCAGGATGGACGCGGCGTCGATGGCCCCCTCGGCCGCGCCGGCCCCGACCAGGGTGTGCAGCTCGTCGATGAACAAGATGATGTCGCCCCGGGAGCGGATCTCCTTCAGGACCTTCTTGAGCCGCTCCTCGAAGTCGCCCCGGTAGCGGCTGCCGGCCACCAGGGCGCCCAGGTCCAAGGTGTACAGCTGCTTGCCCCGGAGGGTCTCGGGGACCTCGTTCTTCACGATCTGCTGGGACAGGCCCTCGACGATGGCAGTCTTGCCCACGCCGGGCTCCCCGATGAGCACCGGATTGTTCTTCGTCCGGCGGGAGAGGACCTGCATGACCCGCTCGATCTCGCGGTCGCGGCCGATGACCGGGTCCAGCTTGTGCTCCCGGGCGAGGGTCGTCAGGTTGCGGCCGAACTGGTCCAGCACCGGCGAGGTCGTCGGCGCCTCCTGGCCCGACCCCGGGCCGCCGGCCGCCTCCTTGCCCTGGGAGCCGGACAGCAGGCTGATGACCTGCTGGCGGACCCGGGACAGGTCGGCGCCCAGGGTGACCAGCACCTGCGCCGCAACGCCCTCCCCCTCCCGGACCAGCCCGAGGAGCATGTGCTCGGTGCCGATGTAGTTGTGCCCGAGCTGCAGGGCCTCCCGCAGGGAGAGCTCCAGGACCTTCTTCGCCCGGGGCGTGAAGGGGGGCGACCCGGCGGGCGAGGTCCCGGCCGGCCCGATCGTCTCCTCCACCTTCTCCCGTACGGCCTCGAGCGAGATGCCGAGGGACTCGAGGGCCTTGGCGGCCACCCCCTCGCCCTCGTGGATCAGGCCCAGGAGGATGTGCTCGGTGCCGATGAAGTTGTGGTTGAGCAGGCGGGCCTCCTCCTGAGCGAGGACCAGCACCCTCCGTGCCCTGTCAGTGAAGCGTTCGAACAAGTAACCGGCCTCCCGGACGGCTCGTCGGTCTGTCACCAGTCTACCCGTGGAGTGGGTCCCTCGGGCATCTCCCCGGATCTGGCGACCTCGGACCGCTCACATTGTCAGTAGCCCGCCGCCGTGGCGTAAGTTCCCTCTGGTGAACCCCGCCGACCCCCTCGGCCTTCCCTGGCTGGAGGACGACCTGGCCCGCCTCGAGGTGACCCTCCACCGGTCGGTGGCCGCCGAGGACCCGTTCCTCACCGAGGTCGCCACCCACCTCATCGCCGGCGGGGGCAAGCGCCTGCGGCCCGTGCTGACGCTGGCCTCTGCGGCCGCCGGCAGCGGCGCGGCGTCCGAGGAGGTCCTGCTCGGGGGGGTGGCCGTCGAGCTCGTCCACCTGGCCTCGCTCTACCACGACGACGTCATGGACGAGGCCACCGATCGCCGCAACGTGCAGAGCGTCAACGCCCGCTGGGGCAACCTCGTCGCCGTGGTGGCCGGGGACTTCGTGCTGGCCCGGGCTGCCGGCATCGCCGCGAGCCTCGGGACGGAGGTGGCGGGGCTCCTGGCGGCGACGCTCGCCCGCATGTGCGAGGGGCAGGTCCGGGAGGTGGAGACCACCTTCGACGTGGCCCGCTCCGAGGCGTCGTACCTGGCCGCCATCGCCGGCAAGACCGCCGCCCTCACCTCCACCGCCTGCCGGGTGGGGGCGCTCACGGCCGGGCTCGACCGCCGCCAGGTGGAGGCCGTGACGGCCTTCGGCGAGCGACTCGGGATGGTCTTCCAGATCCGGGACGACATCCTCGACGTGGTCGCCTCCGACGACGAGCTGGGCAAGCCGCCCGGCCAGGACCTGATGAAGGGCGTCTACACCCTGCCGGTCCTGCGGGCCCTGGCCGATCCCGACGGGGGCCCCGAGCTGGCCTCCCTCCTGGGCGGGCCCATCGACGGCCCCGAGCTGGAGCGGGCCCGGTCCATCGTGGCCGGAGGGGGGGCCATCGCCGCAGCGGCCGGCGAGGCGAGGCGCTGGGCGGAGCGGGCGGCCGAGACCGCAGCCGCGCTGGGGCCGGGGATGGCCGGCGAGGCGCTGCGGAGCCTCGCCTACGGCCTGCTCGACGCGGTCCCCGTCCCCTCGGCCTGACCGCCGGCTGCTCGCCGGCTGCTCGCCGGCTGCTCGCCGGCCTCGGGGCGCATGGTGGGGAAGGCGATCACCTCCCGGATGTGGGCGCTGTTCGTGAGGAGCATGGCCAGGCGGTCGACCCCGACCCCGAGACCGCCGGTCGGGGGCAGGCCGTACTCCATGGCTCGCAGGTAGTCGTCGTCGAGGACCATCGCCTCCTCGTCCCCGGCGGCTCGCTGGCGCGCCTGGTCCTCGAAACGGGCCCGCTGCTCGACAGGGTCGTTCTGCTCCGAGAAGGCGTTGGCAAGCTCCCGGCCGGCAGTGACCGACTCGAAGCGCTCCACGTAGCCCGGCTTGGAGCGGTGGTCGCGGGCGAGGGGGGAGACCTCCATCGGGTAGTCGCACACGTGGACCGGGCCCCAGAGCCCTGCCTCGGTGGTGCGCTCGTAGATCTGGAGCAGCACCGCCCCCGGGCCGAAGCGTGGCTCGACCTCCACCCCGAGGCGGGCAGCCACCTCGGCCAGCCGGGCCGGGCCCATGGCCAGGTCCACCGCCTCGCCGGTCTGCTCCTCGACGAGCTCGGTCATGGCCGCCCGCCGCCACGGCGGGGTCAGGTCCAGCTCCCGGCCACCGTAGGCGACGACCGTGGTGCCGCAGCACTCCCGGGCCAGGTGGGCCACGAGCTCCTCGACCAGCACCATGATGTCGAGGTAGTCGACGTAGGCCTGGTACAGCTCGAGCATGGTGAACTCCGGGTTCCAGCGGTAGCCGATGCCCTCGTTGCGGAAGACCCGCCCGATCTCGAACACCTTCTCCATCCCGCCGACCACCAGGCGCTTCAGGTGGAGCTCGATGGCGATGCGCAGGTAGAGGTCGGTGCCGAGCGCGTTGTGGTGGGTGACGAAGGGGAGCGCGTGGCCGCCGCTCGGGACGGCGTGCAGCACCGGAGTCTCGACCTCGACGAACCCCCGGTCCTCGAGCCAGCGCCGCATCAGGCTCACCATGCGCGACCGGAGCAGCAGGATGCGCCTCGGCTCGTCGTTGGCCCAGAGGTCGACGTAGCGCTGGCGGAAGCGGGTCTCGACGTCGGTGACTCCCCGCCACTTGTCGCCGAAGCTCCGCCTGGCCTCGGCCAGGAGCACCCAGTCGGCGACCCGGACGCTCAGCTCGCCCCGGCGGGTCCTCACGACCTCGCCGGTGGCCCCCACCCAGTCCCCGATCGAGAGCCGGGTGAACCCGTCGAAGCCGCCGGTCACCTGGTCCAGCGCCCAGAGCTGGATCCCGCCTGTCCAGTCCTGCAGGCTGGCGAACGCCATCTTCCCCATGGGCCGGACGAGCATGACCCTCCCGGCCACCGAGACCGTGGCGCCCGTCTCCTCCCCGGCGGCCACGGCGCCCCACCGGGCCCGCACCGAGGCGGCGTCGGCATCCTTGTCGAAACGGTACGGGATCCGGCTCCCGTCGTCACCCACTCCCGTCCCCCTGCTCCCCCTCCGGGGCGTTGCGCTCGTGGATCAGCCTGAGCCCGTGGAGCGTCAGCCACGGCTCGTGGTGCTGGATGCAGGCGGCGTAAGGGCTCATCAGCTCGGCCAGCCCCCCCGTCCCCACGATCGTGCAAGGACCGACCTCGCCCTCGATCCGCCGGCACATGCCGTCGGCCATCGCCGCGTAGCCGTAGAGGGCCCCGGACTGGATGGACTCGATGGTCGACCGGCCCACCACGTGGCGGGGCTCGACCAGCTCGACCCGCCGCAGCATGGAGGCCCGGGCGAAGAGGGCGTCGAGGCTGATCTCGATGCCGGGGACGATCACGCCGCCCAGGTACTCGCCCCTGGCCGACACCACGTCGAAGGTGGTGGCCGTGCCGAAGTCGACCACGACGAGCGGGGCCGGGTACCGGTCGACGGCGGCCACGGCGTTCGCGATGCGGTCGGCCCCGACGTCCCTCGGGTTCTCGTAGAGGATGGGCATGCCGGTGCGTATCCCGGGCTCGACGACCACGACGGGGGCCTCGAACCAGCGCTCTGCCATGTCCCGCAGGGCCGCCTGGACCCTCGGCACGGTGGAGGAGATCGCCACCCCGCTGACGGTCCTGAACGGCTCGAACCCCTTCAGCTGGAGCAGCTGGGCGATCAGGAGGGCGTGCTCGTCGCCCGTGCGGTCGGTGTCGGTCGCCAGCCGCCAGTGCTGCAGGAGCCCCCCGTCGGCGCCGTGGCCGGGCGCGGCGGTGTCGAACAAGCCGACCACGGTCTGGGTGTTGCCGGCGTCTATAGCGAGGAGCACGGCTGCTCAGCCTGCCCCGGCGGGCGGCGCCGGGTCGAGCCCGGGGTCTCGCCCGCTCACGGGACGCTCACGCCCAGGTTGTCGACGAGCCGCACCGGCCCGATCCGGGCGGCGAGGAGGAGGCGCAGGTCGCCCCGGAGCGGTGAACCGGGCCGGCCCAGGTCGGCGGCCCCCACCACCTCGGCGTAGTCCGGGTGGGCGAGCGGCTCGGTACCGAGCACCTCGCGCATCGCCGCCTCGACTCCATTCCTCTCCTGCGCCCCGGCCAGCACCGCCTCCCGCCCGGCCGCGAGCGCGCGGTGGAGCACGGGGGCGGCCGCACGCTCGGCCGGGCCGAGGCGGGCGTTGCGGCTGGAGAGGGCCAGGCCGTCGGCCTCCCGGACGACCGGGCAGGCGACGATCTCGGCCGCCATGGCGAGGTCGCTCACCAGCCTCCGGACGACCAGGAGCTGCTGGTAGTCCTTCTCGCCGAAGTACGCCCGGCACCGGCCGGCCAGGTTGAGGAGCTTGGCCACGACCGTCGCCACCCCGTCGAGGTGGCCGGGGCGGGAGCGCCCCTCCAGGACGTCGCCGAGGACGGCCACCCGCACCGAGGTGAGCGGCTCACGGGGGTACATGGCGGCCCGGCTCGGCACGAACAGCACGTCCACCCCCGCGTCCTGCGCCTTGCGCCGGTCCCCGTCGGGGTCCCGGGGGTACGTGGCCAGGTCCTCGCCCGGCCCGAACTGGAGCGGGTTGACGAAGACGGAGAGGGCGACCAGGTCGCAGTCCCTGCGGGCGGCGGCGACCAGCGACAGGTGGCCGGCATGGAGCGCCCCCATGGTTGGGACCAGCCCGACGGTGGCCCCGGACGCCCGGCGGGCGTCCAGGGCGCCCGCCAGTCCTGCGGCCGACTCGATGACCTCCACGGCGCACCTTCCCACGTTCCGGCCCGCCCGGCGGCGGTGCCGTTCGCCGCTCAGAGGGTACCGAGGCACCGGACGCCCCCGCCAAGCCGCTCCCTCCATCCCGGGCCCGCCACCCGGTCGGCCAGGTCCGCGTCCAGCTCGGCCAGGGGCACCAGCACGAAGCCCCGGCTGGCCATCCTCGGGTGCGGCACGACGAGGTCGGGATCGTCCCATCGCTCGTCCCCGACCACCAGGACGTCGACGTCCAGGGTCCGCGGGCCCCACCGCTCCAGGCGCTCCCGGTGGGCGGCCCGCTCCAGCCGGGCTGCCACGGCCAACAGGTCCCGCGCGCCGAGGCCCGTCTCCAGCTGGGCCACCAGGTCGAGGTAGGGGCCCTGGCCGGGAGGGCCGCCCACCGGCTCGGTCTCGTAGACCGAGGAGACGGCCACCAGGTCCGGCAGGCCGGCCACGGCGCCGGCCAGCCATCGCCGCCGGTCGCCCAGGTTGGACCCGAGGCCGAGGAAGGCCCGCCGGCGCACTACGGCCGGCGGCGGCGTCGGGTCACCCTGACGCCGGCCGAGGTGAGGTCGAGGGGGACCGGGGGGCGGAGCTTGCGCAGCGTGACGGTGACCGCCTCCACCGCCTCCTCGGCCAGCACCGCCTCGGCGACGGCGCCGGCCAGCGCCTCGAGCAGGCGGAAGCGGCTCCCGGCCACGACCTGGGCCACCCGCCCGGCCACCGCCCCGTAGTCGACGGTGTCGGCCAGGGAGTCGCTCCGCCCGGCCGGCCCGAGGTCGGCCTCGATGTCGAGGTCGACCTCGAAGGGCTGGGCCCGGTCCTGCTCCTCGGCGAGGGCGCCGTGGGTGCCGAGCACCCGCAGGCCCCGCAGGAGGATGGCGTCAGGCCGGGCCATCGGGCTCCCCCCGGCCGCCCGACCGGGAGGGGCGCTCCAGGGCGGGGACGAGCGTGACGAGCTCCCGGCCGAGGGGGCCCATCTGGCGCCGGAGGATCTGCTCCACGGCGGCTATGGCATGGGGGCCGCCAGGCAGCTTGGCGGACCAGAGGAGGTAGCCCGCCGCCACCCCCATGAGCCGGTCCCCCATCTCCTCCTGGTGGACGAGGACCCGCTCGTCCGCCGCCAGCCAGCCGTCCAGGTGCCGGTACAGGTCGGGCAGGACCGCCCTCGCCTCGGCGGCCGGCCCGAACGGGAAGTGGGCCCAGGTGAGCTCCAGCTCGTCGTAGGCATGGAGGTTGTGCGGGGAGCCGAGGAGGGACACGACCCGGGTGAAGCCGCTCTCGCGCAGCCAGATGATCTCCTCCTGGCGGCGGACCCGGCGGTGGTTGCGTGCGTAGCCGCCGGGGCGCTCGCTCACGGCGAGCCGGTCCCGGATGATCCAGGCGAAGTACCGGGGCTCGATCCCCGACGCCCAACGCCCCTTCACGACGGGCCCGCCACGGCTACCGCCTGGACGGTGGCCGCCACGTCGTGGACCCGGACCATGGCCGCCCCCCGGCCGACGGCCCACACCGCGGTCGCGAGCGAAGCCTCCAGGCGGTCGTGCACCGGCGCCGGCGGCTCGCCGGGAGGTGAGCAGAGCCGCCCGAGGAAGCTCTTGCGGCTCGTGCCGACGAGCACCGGGCAGCTCAGCTCGACCAGCCGGTCGAGGTGGTGCAGCAGGCCGAGGTTGTGGGCGGCCGACTTGCCGAACCCGATGCCCGGGTCGATCCAGACCTCGGCCACGCCGAGGGCGGCACCCCACTCGAGCCGGGCGGCGAGGAAGTCCCGGACCTCGGCCACGACGTCGTCGTAGCGGGGGCCGGACTGCATGGTGGCCGGCGTGCCCTTCCGGTGCATGGCCACCCACCCGACGCCGGCGGAGGCCGCCACCGGGGCCAGGCAGGCGGAGACGTCGTTCAGGAGCGTCGCCCCCGCCTCGACGGCCGCCTCGGCCACGGCCGGCTTGACCGTGTCCACCGACACCCGGACATGGGGCGCCAGGGCCCGGACGACCGGGACCACCCGGCGGAGCTCCTCGCGCTCGCTCACCGGCGCCGCCCCCGGCCGGCTCGACTCCCCGCCCACGTCCACCACGTCGGCCCCCTCGGCCACCATGGCCAGGCCGTGGGCCGTGGCGGCATCGTGGTCGAAGTAGTGGCCGCCGTCGGAGAAGGAGTCCGGCGTGACGTTGAGGACCCCCATGACCAGGGCACGCATCGCCGCTCAGGCTAGAGGCCGGGCCTCCGGCGCTGGCCCTCCCGAGCCGTCCCGATCCTGGGGGGCCGGCCGCCTCCTCCCGGCCGTCGTGGAGGAGCTGCGCCTCCCTACCGGCCGTCGTGGATGAACTGCATGGCCTCGGCCCGGGTGGCCGCCTGGCGGCGGAACATGCCCCGCACGGCCGACGTGACCGTGAGCGTGCCCGGCTTCTTGATCCCCCGCATGGAGATGCACAGGTGCTCGGCCTCCATCACGACCAGCACGCCCCGGGGAGCGAGGGCTCGCTCGATGGCCTCGGCCACCTCGGTGGTGAGCCGCTCCTGCACCTGCAGGCGGCGGGCGTAGCCGTCGACCAGCCGGGCCAGCTTCGACAGGCCGGTGATCCGGCCCTCCTCGCCGGGGATGTAGGCCACGTGGGCCTTGCCTATGAAGGGGGCCAGATGGTGCTCGCAGACCGAGGCGAACGGGATGTCCTTCACCATGACCATCTCGTCGTGCTCGGCCGCGAAGGTCACGGTGAGGTGCCGCTCGGGGTCCTCGTGGATGCCGGCGAACAGCTCCTCGTACATGGCGGCCACGCGGCCGGGCGTGGCCAGCAGCCCGTCGCGGCCCGGGTCCTCTCCTATGGCCGCCAGCAGCTCGGCCACGGCGCGCTCGATCCGGGCCCGGTCGACCGTCATCCCTGGAGCTCGCCGGCCCGAGCCGGGCGGGCCGCCGACCCGTCGGGCTCCACGTAGGCGCAGATGAAGGGCAGGTTGCGGTAGCGCTCGTCCACGTCGAGGCCGTAGCCGATCACGAAGTCGGGCGGGATCCGGAACCCGACGTAGCGGAGGTCGAGCGGCGCCCGCTGGAGCCCTTCCTTCACGAGCAGGGCGCAGACCTCCAGGCTGGCCGGCCCCCGGGCCAGCAGGTTGCGCCTCAGGTAGGAGAGGGTGAGCCCGCTGTCCACGATGTCCTCGACGACCAGCACGTGGCGCCCCGAGAGGTCGAGGTCGAGGTCCTTCACGATGCGGACCACGCCACTGGTCTTGGTGGCGCTCCCGTAGGACGACACGGCCATGAAGTCGAACTCGACGGGCAGGCGGATGGCCCGGGCCAGGTCGCTCATGAAGAGGAACGCTCCTTTCAGGACGCCGATGAGCAGCGGGGGGCGCCCGACGTAGTCCGAGGTGACCCGACCGCCCAACTCGGCCACCCTGTCCATCAGCTCGTCCTGGCCCACGATCACCCGCCCGAGCACCGGGTCGCCGCCCGCAGGCGGAGGGCCCCCCAGCGGCTCCCTGCCCGGCTCCCTCATGGCGCCGACCCTAGCCAAGGGGGCGGGGCGCCGGTCGCGGTGGCAGGGGCGGGCGGGGGAGGCGCGGGCCTGCCC
>JBOGGR010000153.1:0-3129 GCA_050744025.1 Acidimicrobiales bacterium | reverse complement strand
ACCACCGGCGACTCCTCCTCGGGGTGCAAGATCCCTACCGAGATCGAGTCCTTGTGGACGTCCATCCCGAGGTGGATGAGTGAGCGTCGAGCAGCAAGACTGGCAGGCACGGGTCGGTTCCTCTCTGCGTGTGGCTCCTTCCGCCCGAGTGTGGATGATCCACGTCTCGTTGGCAGACCGGGGCCGACCCGTTCCATGTTGACTTGGGCGCCCTCTCGTAGCGGCCGCCTCCCCGGGCGTCTTGGAGCGAGCGGGCGACGCGGATGGTCCCGTGCAACAGGTCGATGTCGGCCCGGCGCAGGGCGCGCAGCTCGGCGTAGCGCAGCCCGCACCAGGCGGCCAGCAGCACCAGCAGCGCCAGGCGCTCGGGCATGGCGGCGGCCAGGGCCTGCACCTCGGCGACGCTGGCCACCGGGCGCTCGGGGGCGTGCTCCACGCTGGCGCCCTTGATCGTGCAGGGGTTCTTGACGATCACCTCGTCGGCCACCGCCGTGGCCAGGATCGCTCGCAGCAGCCGGTAGGCCTTCTCCGCTGTGGAGGGATGACGCCCCCGAAGCTCCAGGTACCAGGGGCGGATGGCGCTCGTGGTCAACTTGCCGACCGGGGTCGAGCCCAGCCCGGGGACGATGTGCAGGCGGAGCAGGTCCCCGTACAGGTCGCGGTCCTTGGGGTGTGCCTCGGTGGGCGGTAGCCTGGCGGGCGTGGGAACGACGAGGACCGAGATTCACCACCTGGTGGACGCCCTGCCCGACGAGGCGCTGGATGAAGCAGGTCGTCTGCTGTCCAGGACGGCCGACCCGATGGTGTGGAAGCTGGATCGCGCTCCCCTCGATGACGAGCCATACACCGCCATCGAGCGAGCCGAGGACGACATGGCCCGCACCGAGCCCACTGTCGCATGGTCCGAGCTACGGCCCGAGCTCGGCGCTGACTGACGACCGCCTTGGCGCATCCAGGTTCGCGCCCCGGCGGCCAAGGCGCTTCGCCGCAATGGACCGGCGGACCCGAGAACGATGTTGAGGATCACGTGGCAGCCATCGACGCCCTGCCCGACGGTGATGTGCGACGACTCCGGGGGCGACAGGACGAGTGGCGCCTCCGGGTCGGTGATTGGCGGGTGCGGTTCGTGAGGATCGACCAGGAGCACCTGATCGACGTGCTCGCCGTCTCGCCGCGGGGCAGCGCCTACCAAGCCTGACCAGCCCCGGGCCAGGTGGCCCGCGACCGGCACGGTGAGGTCATGGCCAAGCCACACGTCCGCCGACAGGACGTCACCCTCGGCATGCTGGTGGTCACCCCGCCCCATCGCGACCTCAACAACTGAGTCGAGTGGCTGGCCATCCCCTTCGGCGAGCCGCCCGTCCCGTGGCGCCTCGCCAGGTCGGGCGCAGCGTGGCTGCTGGTCTGGCCACGGCACGATTCCCGTGGAGGCCCCTGCCGTCACCCGCGGCGCCCCGCTCATCGTGGACGGCTGGACCACCGGCCGGGTGGTCGAGGCCGTCGAGGAGCTCGATACTTGCCAAGCCGTCGAGGTCGAGGTCTCCACCATGGCGCTCTGCCTGGCTCCACCGGTCGAGCCCCCCGAGGACGACTTCCTCCCTCGCCTTGGCTCCCCGAGTGGGAGACCAGCACTCAGGCCCCCCGTGGGGGCCCCGGGCCGCCCGACCCGACGAGGCGCCCGATCCGCCCGCCCTGGGTCGCCCCGTGGGCCTGACCCAAGAGGGGTTGGGGGCGAATGCCACGCCCACACCTGCCGGGGGCGGTAGCAGCGCTTCGGCCCGTCCCCATGGACGGCAACCCGCGATGAAGGAGACAAGGTGGGCGGGGGAGGGGGTAATCCCCATGGACGGCTCGAACCAGGCCGCCCGGACGACGCTGTGAACGCTCCGCCTGACCGATCGGCAAGACGCAGCGGACGTTCCGGCCACCCCGGCTCCGCCGCGTCGGAGCCGCTGAGGGGACCCCGATCGTTTCCGCCCAAGTCGGGATTCTCCCCAAGAGGCCGTTGCATCTGAGAGATGCGGCCCCCTCACCCGGCACGGTTGAGGACATGATGCGAATCGCCAAGATGGGCGGTCGGCTACGTCTACCCGGTCGCCCTCCGGGGCGCCCTGGCCGAAAAGCTCGGGGTGTCCTGGACCACCCCCGTCAACGGTCACGCCGAGATCGTCGGACTCGACCACCCCGACTTGCTGGCCGAGTTCTCGCAACGCCGCGATGCCATCATCGAGGCCGCCGGGGCGGCTGCCTCGGCCGACGCACGACAGGCTGCCGCCCCGGCTGTGGCCGACGACTGGGTGATCGCCCCGGCCGGGGACCCCGACGTGGAGGAGAGTCACCCGTTCGCCCATCTTCACCACGGCCGAGATGCGCGAGGTCGAGGCCCAGATGGTGACCACGGCCACCGCCGGCCGGGGCGAAACGGCCGGCAAACCGGGCATGCCCAGCAAGGCCGTCGCCCCACTACTACTGTGCCCTTCAGCGAAGACCAGACCCCTCCCTCTCTTGCTGACCTTTGACAGCCGCACGATTGGCTGGGGTCTTTCGGTGCGCTGGTGGATCCTACGCCGGGCCGGTCACCACCTCACAACCTCGCAACCACGCAACCACGCAACCACGCTTAGGCCGCGATTAGGCCCGGCCCCGGCCCTCCGTTGCTTCACGACCCACAAGCCGCTCGGCCATGTCTCGAAAGCGGCATCGACGCTATCGCGGTCAGCAACCGGAAAGGGCAAAACCGGGCAAGCGACAAGCCGGGCCAGGAGGAGGCCACCGGGGTCGGGGCGGGTTGGTCCTCGACTCCCAACCACCTCGCACATCTCACGCTAGGGCAGCCGGAGGTAGACCACAACGGACCCACAAACGGACCACATACTGGTGGTCTGTGGCGGTAAACGGGCGGTCACTCCGGTAAGTCAAGATGGTCTTTGACCAGGACGGACGTCCTCCTGGGCCTACTAGCGGGATATCATGAGATGCATCAACGACCAGCCTTCCAAGCTGGTTACGCGGGTTCGACCCCCGTCGCCCGCACCCGTGCCCTCATCAGATCCTCCTCGTCCTCTTCGCCGAGTCGCAACGGGACGCGGGAGCCGTCGGGGAACTCGGCCTCCACCCGGAGCTGCAGAC
>JBOGGR010000152.1:0-4287 GCA_050744025.1 Acidimicrobiales bacterium | reverse complement strand
GGGCTGGGACCGCGCTCTTCCTCGGCGGGGCCCAGGATGGGACGGCCACCCTGGCCGGACGGGTGCGCAGCGCCGCGGGCCGGGCCGTCGCCGGCGCTCTGGTCACGGTGACCGACGAGCAGGGCCGGCAGATCGGCCGAGGCGAGGCCGGGGAGGACGGCGCCTACCGGGTGGCCGGCGGGGCTAGCGGGACCGGCGGGGCTAGCGGGACCGGCGGGGCCGGTGACGCGGCGACTGCGGTGGTGTCCGCCCCTGGCTACCGCCCTCTTGCCGTCCCCGTGCTGCTCGGAGGCGGAGCGGCGAGCCTCCAGGACTTCGTGCTGGTCGGCTACGGCGAGCTGGCCGGGTCGGTCCGCTCCGTCACCACTGACGCGGCGCCGGCAGGGGCGGTGGTCGTCCTCACCGGCCCGACCGGCCAGGACACCGGCCGGCGGGCCCTGGACGACGGTGGCGGCTCGTACCGGTTCACGGACGTGGAGGAGGGCCGCTACACCCTCGCCGTCGTCGCCCCGGGGCACTTCCCGGGGGCGGCCACCGTCGAGGTGCTGGCCGGCCAGGTCACCCGGACCGAAGTAGTCCTGCAGCGGGCTGCTGAGGTCGGCGGGGTGGTCCGGGCCGGGATCGGGGGAGCGGCCCTACCGGCCATGACGGTCTCGCTCATAGACGGCGCCGGGGATGTAGTCCAGACGACCGTGAGCGGGGAGGACGGGTCGTACGAGTTCTCGGCCCTGGCCGGGGGGGCGTACACGGTCGTGGCCAGCGGCTACCGGCCGGTGGCGGTGGCGGTAGAGGCGGTCGCCGGCGCCACGGCGCGGGCCGACCTGGCCCTCGGAGGCGGCCGGCCATGACCAGCATGGCCGGCCCGGGAGGCCGGCTCGGGGACACGGCCGGCCCGGGAGGCCGTCTCGGGGACACGGCCGGCCATGCGCCCGACGGCGAGCTGCTGGCGATCGGCCGGGTGGCCGAGCTGGTGGGGGTGTCGGAGCGGACGCTGCGCTACTACGAGGAGATCGGCCTGGTCGTCCCGGCCAGTCACAGCCCGGGCCGGTGCCGCCGCTACACCGACGAGGACGTGCAGAGAGTGGCGCGCATCCGTGAGCTCCAGGAGGTCATGGGCTACAGCCTGGAGGAGATCCATGCCATCCTGGCCGCCGACGACCGCTTCGATGCCATCCGGATCGCCTACCGTCGGGACCAGGAGCCGGCCGAGCAGGTCAGGCTCCTGGAGGAGGCCATGACGATGGTGGACGAGCAGAGGATCCGGGTCTGGGCCAAGGTGGAGCGCCTCAACCGCATCCTGGCCGAGCTGGACGCCCGATCGGCCCGCTACCACGAGGTGCACGCCGACCTCACGACCAGCCACCAGGCCTGACCGGCCGGCGCACGGGCGGAGTAATGAGGGGGCACAGGGTGCGGGGGGTAGTGACGATCTCGTCCACCTTCGGGGCGGGAGGCGGCATAGTGGGGCCGGCGGTGGCCGAACGCCTCGGCCTGCCGTTCCTGGACCGGGCCATCCCCGTCGAGGTGGCCACGCGCCTGGCCGTGTCCCTCGACGCCGTCCTGGCCCATGACGGGCGGGCCGAGACCGGGATGGAGCGGTTCCTCGCCACCATGGCCAGGCTGGTGGTGCCGATGGGGCCCGAGCCCCCGCCGCCCGACGTCGTGTACGCGCCCGACACGTACCGGGAGGAGACCGAGGCCGTGCTCCGGCGCACGGCCGACACGACCGGCGGGGTCATCCTGGGGCGGGCCGGCATGGTCGTCGTGGGCTCGCGGCCCGATGCCCTCTGCGTCCGCCTGGACGGGCCCGTCGAGGCCAGGATCGCCCAGGTGGTGCGCCTCGAGGGGATGAGCGAGGAGGCGGCCAGAGCGGCCCAGGTCCATACCGACCGGGCTCGGGAGGCCTACATCAAGACCCTCTACGGCGTCCACCAGGACGATCCCCGCCACTACCACCTGATCCTCGACAGCACTGTCCTCGACTTCGGCACCTGTGCCGATCTGATCGAGGGGGCGGCCCGGGCCCGCCTCGGCCTCCAGCCGACCGCTCCCGGCCAGGGCTGAGGGCCGGCGTCCGATGGGCGCCGAGGGCGACCGAGCCGACCTGGTGGCGGCCATGCCGTTCAGCGCTGCCCTGGGAGTGGAGCTGGAGGCGGCGAGCCCGGAGGAGGTCCGCGGCTGGCTGGCGTGGGCCCCGGAGCGGTGCACCAGCGGGGGGGTGCTCCACGGCGGGGCCATCATGGCCCTGGCCGACAGCGTCGGTGGCATCTGCGCCTACCTCAACCTCCCGGAGGGCGCCGGGACCTCGACGATCGAGTCGAAATCGAACTTCTTCCGCGGCGTGCGGGGCGGCCACGTACGGGCCACTGCCCGACCCCTGCACGTGGGTCGGACGACGATCGTGGTCCAGAGCGACCTGCGCGACGACGAGGACCGCCGGGTCGCGCTGGTCATCCAGACCCAGGCCGTGCTGCGGCCCGGCGCCGAGAGAGGAGCCTGACCTCTGGCTCGACTGGTCTTCCTGGGCACGCCGCGCGCCGCTGTGGCTCCGCTACAGGCGCTGGTGGGGGCCGGCCACGAGGTCTGCCTCGTCGTGACGCGACCCGACCGGCGGCGCGGCCGTCGGGGTGAGCCAGCTCCCAGCCCGGTCAAGGCGGCTGCCCTCGACCTGGGGCTGACGGTGGCCGAGGAGCCCGAGGCTGCCGTCGGTCTCGGAGCCGAGCTCGGCGTCGTGGTCGCCTACGGCGCTCTCGTCAAGAAGGCGGTGCTCGATCACCTGCCCATGGTGAACCTCCATTTCTCGTTGCTTCCACGGTGGCGCGGGGCGGCCCCCGTCGAGCGGGCCATCCTCGCCGGCGACGCGGTGACAGGGGTCTGCCTGATGGGCCTGGAGGAGGGGCTGGACACCGGGCCCGTCTACGGCTGCCGGCAGGTGACGATCGGGCCCGAGGAGACTGCGGGCGAGCTCGGGGAGCGCCTGGGGGAGGTCGGGACGGCGCTCCTGGTGGAGCGGCTGTCTGCCGGGAGCAGGAGCCTGGGCCAGCCCCGGGCCCAGGTCGGCGAGCCCACGTACGCGGCCAAGGTGTCCGCCGAGGAGCTCCGGCTCGACTGGAGCCTTCCGGCCGAGGAGCTGGCCCGGGTGGTCCGGGTGGGCCGGGCCTGGACGACGTTTCGGGGGCGGCGCCTGCTGGTCCTGAGGGGCCGGGCGGTGCCCGGCGACTCGGTGGGCGCGGAGGGCGCGCCGAGCTCCGGCCAGTCCTGGGAGGGCGGCCGGGCCGGCCAAGGCCGGGCCGGCCCCGGGTCCCTGCGCGGGGTCGTTGTCGCGACCGCGACTGGGGGGCTGGAGATGGTGGAGGTCCAGCCCGAGGGCCGGGCCCGGATGCAGGCCTGGGACTGGGCCCGAGGGGCCCGGATCGTGGAGGGCGAGGTGCTGGGTCGTTGAGCGGGAGGCGTGGGACACCGCCCGCCCGGGGGGAGCGCCGAGCCCGAGCTGGGGGAGCGCAGCGGGGGACGGCGGGAGCACCGGAGGGGAAGGGGGGAGCACCGGGAGGGAAGGCGGGCGCACCGCCGGGCTCCCGGGGGGGAGCGGCCCCCGCGGCGCCGGCGGCTCCCGCGACCTCTCGCCGGCTCGCCATCGACGTCCTGGTCCGGGTGGAGGAGGGGGCGTACGCCAACCTGGTCCTGCCTGCCGCGCTTGGACGCAGTCACCTTGCGCCGAGCGAGCGGGCCCTCGCCACGGAGCTGGTCTATGGCACGACCCGGATGCGGCGGGCGTGTGACTGGCTGGTGGATGCCCACCTCCACCGGCCGGTCGTCGATCCGGCGGTCCGGGCCGCACTCCGCCTCGGGGCCTACCAGCTGGCCTTCACCCGCGTGCCCCGTCACGCCGCCGTCTCGGCGACGGTGGAGGAGGTCTCGGGGCCGGCCCGGGGGCTGGTCAACGCAGTGCTCAGGCGGGTCGCCGACGGGCTCCCGCCGGCCTGGCCCGAGCTGGCCACCGAGCTCAGCTACCCGAGCTGGGTGGTGAGCCGGCTGGAGGCCGACCTGGGCAAGGAGCGGGCGCGTGCCGCCCTGGTCCGGATGAACGAGCCGCCGCCGGTCACGGCCCGGGCCGACGGGTACGTCCAGGACGCCGGGTCCCAGTGGGTGGCGGCCCTGGTCGGGGCCGGACCCGGGGAACGGGTGGCCGACCTGTGCGCCGCCCCCGGGGGGAAGGCCACCCTGCTCGCCTCGGGCGCCCGCCCGCCCGCCCCGGGCCCCGCCCCGCCCGAAGCCCCGGGCCCCGCC
>JBOGGR010000151.1:0-7518 GCA_050744025.1 Acidimicrobiales bacterium | reverse complement strand
CCACTGCGTCCAGGCGGTCGCGGGCGTCGGCCAGCCGGCTGGCGGCCCGCTCCCAGGTGGCCCGCGCCTCCACCGTGGTCGCGAGCTCGGCCCGGGCCCGCTCGGCCGCGCCGGCCAGCACCCCGGCCCGCTTCGTGGCGAGGCCCCTCACCGTCTCGAGCTCCGCCAGCGCCGACTCGGCCACCTCGAGCTCGGCCCGCCGGTGGCCCTGCACGGCCTCGAAGGCGCACCCGAGGGGCTGGCCGCAGAGGGGGCACTCGCCCTCCCCCGACAGCTCACCCGACCGGGACATGGCGTCCATGGCCCTGTCCCTCTCGGCCGCCGCCGCCAGCCGGCGCCCATCCAGCTCGGCCAGGCCTGCCCTGGCCGACTGGGCCGCCTCCACGGCCGCCTCCGCCCCCTCGTGGTCGGGAGCGGCCGGCTCGGCGGGCAGGCCTCGCATGGCCTCCTCCACCGCCTGGTAGGCCGCGACGAGGGACTCCACCACGCGCAGCCGCCCCTCGAGGCCGGCCAGACCTGCCGCCTCCGCCTCCAGGGCGGCCAGGCAGACCTCGGCCTCCTCCAGCTCCCCCGCCTCCGCTCGCAGCCTCGCCTGGCGCTGGGCCAGCTCGTCGCGCTCGGCCCGCCGCCCCCTGCCTTCGGCCACCAGGGCCGCGTGGGCCCGGCCCAGCTGGTCCAGCCGCTGGTGCTCGGCCTCGGCGGCGGCGAGGCCGCCGGCGGCCGCGTCCGCCCGGGCCCCGGCCTCCGCCGCCCGCTCGTCGGCCTCGATCGCGGCCGCCAGAGCCAGTGCCTGGTCCGCCTCCAGCCGGCCGAGGTCGGCCAGCACCGTGCGCAACTGGTCCAGGCGCTCCCTCTGCTCCCTCGCGTCCCGCCGGGCCTGGTCCCGGGCGGCATCCAGAGGCGTGATGCCGAGCAGGCCGAGGACGAGCTGGCGCCGCTCGGCCGGCCGCCGGAGCGAGAAGGCGGCGAGCTGCTTCTGCTCGGCGAACACCGAGGCACGGAACGCGGTGTCGTCCATGCCCAGCACCGAGTGCACGTAGCGCCCGGTGTCCCTCACCCCCTCGGCCACCTGGGACCCGTCGGCGTGGGCCTCGGCCCGGACCGTGGCGTTGACGCCCGAGAGCGTGCGGCGCACCAGGTAGAGGTGGCCCTCGTGCTCGAACTCGACCTCGGACACGCAGTCCGCCCCGACGCCGGCCGTGCGGACCTCGTCCTTGTTGGTCCGGGCGATGCCCCAGAGCGTCCAGAGTACGGACTCGAGCAGGACCGACTTCCCCGAGCCGTTCGGGCCGTAGATGCCCACGAGGCCGGGGGGGACCTGGAGGTCGAGGGGATCCTCGTAGACCCGGTAGTTGTGCAGGTGGAGCCGGGTGACCCTCACCGCGGCCGCCCCGTCCCGCGCCTCAACCCGACCGCTCCACTGCCCGGGCGAGGTACTCCCGGCCCAGATGGTCGATGCGGCCCCTGTCGAAGCCGGTCAGGTCCTGGCCCCCGACGTAACGGCCCCACTGCGACGGGAGGGCCTCCAGGTCCGGCAGCTCCACCTCGGCCCCGACCCCGACGAACTGGGGCTCCAGCCTGCAGACGAGGGCCCGCCGCCCCTCCTCCCTGATCGCCTCGACATCGAGCAGCCGGTACGCCTCGGGATCGACGCCCTCGAGGTACAGGCGGGCGACGGCGCCGTCGGGCACCGACGCCACCCGCTCCAGCACCAGCTGCGACAGCTCCCCCGGCGCCATGCCGAGCGCCATCACCGTCTCCAGCGTGACCAGGGGTCGCTGGCCGGGGAGGGAGAGGTGGCGGCACTCCCCCGTGTCGGTGTCGAGGACGACGATCCCCTTGGCGCGGTCGGGATCGTCGGCGAAGCTGAACGAGTCGGTGGACCCGGCGTACCACGTCCCCGGCCGCACCTGGATGTGCACGTGGTAGTGCCCGAGCAGGACCAGGTCGGCCCGCAGCGCCCCGGCGTCGACCTCTATCTCGTTGATGTCGGAGTAGCGGGGCTCGACCTGGGGAAGGCGTGGATGGGTGAGGAGCAGGTTCGTGCGGTCCACGCTCCGCTCCCGGTCGGCGCGGTCCAGGGCCTCCAGCGTGGCCTCGACGGTCAGCATCTGGGGCACCGCGTGGACGACCAGGCCGGGCAGCTCGATCCGCTCATAGGCCAGGCGGTGCGCGAAGTGGAGCTCCGGGAAGGCGTCGGCGAGGGCCGAGTACGGGCTGCCGGTGCCGGGCAGGCGGGGGGTGTCGTGGTTGCCGCTGATGACCACGGCCGGCAGGCCGTGGTCCCTGATACGGGCCAGGCAGCGCTGGGCCACCCGGAAGGAGCGGTACGTGGGCCTGGGATGGTCGAACACGTCGCCGAGCCACACCAAGAGGCCCGGGGACTGGGCGAGGGCCAGGTCCACGGCCGCCTCGAAGGAGACCTCGAAGTCCCGCTCCCGTTGGTTGACCCCCTCCGGAGTGGTGGCCGGGTAGTAGGAGCGCCCCAGGTGGGCGTCGCCGATGGCGGCGATCAGCACCGTGGCCGCCTACTCCACCAGGGCGGCCACGTTGGGAGCCACCCGGGCGCGAGGCGGCGGCGGTGGCGCCACCGCCCGCACGTGGTCGTCGTAGAGGTCGATCTTGGCCGGGACGGCGAAGGGGGCGGCCAGGTTGACGAGCAGGCACTCGCCGGGCATGAGCGTCTGGATCTCCGGCCCCAGCGCCGACAGGTCCTGCTTGGACGAGCCTCGCAGTATGGCCCGGTCCTTCTCGTCGGCGAGGCCCAGGATGAAGAACGTGTTGAGCTGGGAGAGGAGCTCGTCGTCGAGCAGCTTGGGCTGCTGGGTGATCGCGCACAGGCCCACCTTGAACTTGCGCCCCTCCCGGGCCAGGCGCGGGAAGACGTTGGACTCGCGGTCCTTGCTCGCCCCGAGCACCCGCTGCGCCTCCTCCAGCACGACGGCCACCACCGGCAGGCGGTCGTGGCCGGCAGGGTCGTCCAGGTAGGCGCCTGACCACGCCTCCAGCACCCGCCGGGTGAGGAACGAGGCCACGAGCACCTCCTCCGTCGAGCCGAGGCCACTCACGTCGACCAGCACCACCCGGCCGTCCTGCAGGTCTCGGAGCACGGCCGCGCCCACCGATACCCCGGGGTCGGTGCCGATGCACGGGAGGTCGACGATGCGCCGGGCCCTCCTGTGGGTGACCTGGAGGGTGTTGAGCGCCACCCGCCCCGACAGCTCCACGTCCCGGAAGCCGGGCAGGTCGTCCACCCGGGCGAACTCGGCCAGCCAGGACAGCCCGTCGGCGCGGTAGTGGCGCTCGAGCTCGAAGAGCGCCTCCTCCTGGGGCCGGGTCCACTCGTGGGCCGTGCGCAGGTCGTCGATGCTGAGCTCGGCCAGGCTGATCCGCAGGCTCGACGTGCCGGGCAGGCCCCGGGCCGCGTAGGTCCGCAGGGCCTGCGGGGCCCACGGATGGCGGGAGAGGGCGGCCCGGTACTCCCCGTGGGGGTCCACCACCAGCAGCCCGTAGCGACCCTGGCGGGTCATGACGGCCCCGGCCAGCACCTGCATCAGGTTGGACTTGCCCATGCCGGTGGTGGCGAAGATGCCGACGTGGGTGGCAAGGCTGGCGCCCGGGATCCCAACCTCAACCTCTACCTCAGCTTCACCGCTGCGGAGCCGGCCCACGCCGAGGTCCCCCATGCGGCTCGCCAGGAAGGCGAAGTCGGCGGCCTCGGGCGAGAGCACCCGGGAGAACTGGGTGGGCAGGCTCTTCGGCTTGCGGAAGGAGCGGCCGTCGGGGGACACGTAGCCGAGGCATCGGCACTCGGCCACCCGGTAGGTGCGGCGGCCGGCGTCGTGGAGGGGGTGGGCGCCGGCCTCGCCCAGGGCGTCGTCGGCGAGCAGCGTGCCGGCCACCCGCTCGGCCCACCCCGGCTCCCTGTGCTCGCTGCCGTAGGTGACGTCGACCACCCGGAACAGGTAGCGCCGCCCGGTGGCGTCGTCCACCCCCACCAGCAGCTCGCCCAGGAACAGGTCCTCGTCCGGGGCGGCGCGGAACACCGCCTCCAGCACGCTCTTGCCGAACAGCCGGCCGCGGGGCGCCGCCTCCACCCGCGCCAGCTCGTCTCGCTCCGTCACGCCCGCTCCATGAGCCGATGCCTGTCGGAGAAACAGCGGTCTCGCTGCTCCGGTCCCACGCCCACCCTCTCCAGGTGCTCGTCCAGGGCCAGCCTGGCGTCGTCTCTGACCCACGGAGGGCAGGCAGCCAGGCGGTCGGCCACCGACAGCGGGTACGGGTAGCCGGGGAAGGCGGCGTCGTCGGACACCGCCGCCACCATCCCGAGAGCCTCCTTCACGCCGACGCCGCCGGGCAGCCGGGCCGGCAGGTCGACCCGGAAGGCGAAGCGGGCCGAGGGGTCGAGCCGGGCAACGCTCACGCGAAGCTCGGGCGCCACGCCGTCCGCGGTGTGGGCCACGGCCGCCCACCACCGGGCCCTCGGCCCGAGCCGGGGGTCGGACTCTGCCTCCAGCTCGAGCTGCCCGACGAGCGGAGCCCCTCCTCTCGAAAGACCCGAGTGCTTGGTCACGCCAGCCACGACGAGGCCCCGCGCGGTGGCCCTGCCGAGGATCTCGCCGGCCCAGGCGCCGGGGATGCGCCAGTCGGGCTGGAGGTCCCCGTCGACGAGGAGGAGGCCGCCGGGCTCGGCCTCCTCGACGGTCCGGGCGAGCAGCGCCCACTCGCCCGCGTCCCGCAGCAGGTTGGCGTCCACGGGGGTGTCGGGACCGAGGGAGAGGCCCGCCTCGGCCAGGTCGGCCAGGGCCGTGCGTGCCTCCCCGCCGCCGAGGAGGTAGGCCCGGAGCGGCTCCTCGCCTTCCGAGGTGCAGGTCCCGTCCTGCCACCTGGCCCGGGCGGCCCGCACGGCGACCACGGCCAGGCACCGCCCGTCGGCGACGGTGGCCTGGCCGCCGTCCACGGCCCAGACGTCGGCCGCGGCAAGCGCTGCCGGGAGGGGCCGCAGGGCCACCACCTGCTCGGGCACGAGCCCGGCATGGCCCGTGCCCCCGACCACCCCTCCCCCCGAGGTGAGGAGGGTGGCCAGGCGACCGGCCACCGCCTCGATCGTCGCCTCGCCCATGCCTCCAGAGTGCCAGGACCTTGTGACAGTTACAAGCTTGTGATTCGATGGGGGGGTCGGGCCGGGCTCGCGGCCCACGGGAGCGGGCACGGAGGTCGTGGGCACCGGCGGCCATTTCTACGAAGGACGGGCAAGGACGAGGAAGGAGGCCATGGTGGGCAGGAGGAGCAGGGAGCGGCGGCGACTCGCAGAGCGGCGGATGCGGCGGGAGGGACCGGCCCGGGCCGGCGCTCGGGAGCACGAGCGGGGCGAACCGCAGCCGCCTCCGGGCGACTTCGGCCGGCGCGGCGTCGAGGACGTCGTGATCGAGGCGGCCCACGCCAGGTGCACCGGGGACCCGGCCCGGCTCGACCAGCTGGTCGACCTGCTGGCAGCCGGCCCAGCTGGAGGCGACAGGTGCAGCCAGGTCGACGCCGCCCTGGCTGGGTGCCTGCAGCGGGCGGTCGGGTCGGCGTGGCAGTGCGGCTGGCAACCGGCGGACGTGCCCCGCGAGATGAGGCGCCGGCTCGGCGCGGGGCATGCCTCGCTGGTCTCGGCGGCCATCGCCGTCGAGTCCCGCCGGTACGCCGCGTCCTCGTGCGACCCCCGCTGGCGCTCCCAGCTGGCAGCGCTGGGCGTCGACCTCGGGCCGGGGCTTGCAACGGTGGCGGACGACGCCTGGGTCGTGGCCGGCGGAGGCGCCAGGCCAGACGCCGTCCGGCGGGCCGTGGACTGCCTGTGGGCGCTCCTCCACCTCCGTGTGCTCCCCCACCTGTGCCGGCTGCCGGGCGAGGGTCACTCGGCCACGGCCACGGCCGCGAGTGGCGGCGCCCGCCTCCTCGAGCGGGTCCGGGCGCTGCTCGCCAAGGCCGAGTCCACGAGCTTCCCCGAGGAGGCCGAGGCCCTCACGGCCAAGGCGCAGGAGCTCATGACCCGCCACGCCATCGACCGGGCCGCGGTGGAAGGGACCCGGCAGGCACCGAGCGCCTGGCGCATCCCGATCGACAACCCCTACGCCTCGGCCAAGTCCATCCTCTTGCACCAGGTGGCCTCGGCCAATCGCTGCCGGTCGGTGTGGGACGACTCGCTCGGCTCGTCGACCGTGTTCGGCTACGAGGTGGACCTCGACACGGTCGAGCTGCTCTACACGTCGTTGCTCGTGCAGGCGACCACGGCCATGACCCGGGCGGGGTCCCAGGTGGATCGCCGGGGCCGCTCCCGCACCCGCTCGTTCCGCCAGTCCTTCCTCGTCGGCTTCGCCACCCGGATAGGGGTCCGGCTGCGGGATGCGTCCTCGGCCGGCGAGGCCTCCGCCGAGCAGGACCACGGCCCCTCGCTGCTGCCGGTGCTCGTCGAGAGGCGCGGGGCCGTGGACGACGCCTGCTCGACGGCCTTCCCGCACCTCGTCAGCCGCGCCCACACCACCACCAACGGCGCCGGGTGGATAGCCGGGCAGGCGGCCGCCCAGCTGGCCTCCCTGTCCCCATATCACCCGATCGAGGGGGCCAGACGGGCCTTGGCCTGAGCTGCTGAGCCGCTGAGGCGCCGAGCCGCTGAGGCGCCGAGCCGCTGAGCCGCCGAGCCGCCGGCCCGCGGAGGCGGGCGTCCGTGGCATCATGGGGGATGACGGTGAGCCGGCCGGGTGGTCGCGGCCCGGACCGCATGGAGCGGCCCGGGTCGAGGAAGGTCGGGACTCCACAGGGCAGGGTGCTGGCTAGCGGCCAGTCGGGGCGACCCGCAGGAAAGTGCCACAGAGAACAGACCGCCGATGGCGGGCCCCCGTGCCCGCACAGGCAAGGGTGAAACGGTGCGGCAAGAGCGCACCAGCGGCCGGGGCGACCCGGCCGGCTCGGCAAACCCCACCCGGAGCAAGGCCGAACGTGGGATGGGTGGCCCGCCCGACATCCCCAGGTAGGCCGCACAGATGGATGGCCACCCCTCCACCGCCCCTACAGGGCGGCGGGGGACAGAATCCCGCCTACAGGCCGGCTCACCGTCTTTACCCCCTCTGACCTGCGGTTATCTGTTCGGGGCCCCCGCCTGGTCCGCGCCTGGTCCGCAAGACGTTCCGAGCACGCCCTGGACCGCGGCCCTGGTCTGGTCCTCGGAGTCGGGCCACAGGTGGCCGTAGGTGTCGAGAGTCTCGACGGCCGTCGCGTGGCCGAGCCTGGCCTGGACGACCTTCACCGAGGCCCCGTGGTGGATGAGCAGGCTGGCGTAGTAGTGGCGCAGCTCGTGGAAGTGCGTCCCCGGAGCCAGCCCGGCCCGGGCCACGGCGGCCGCCCACACCTCGCCGAATCGGTTGCGCCGGATGGGGCGCCCCAGGTTGTCGGTGAAGACGAGGCCCCACTCCCCCACCGGGTGGCGCCCCAGGTGGCCTGCCAGGCCCCCCAGCACCACGTCGGGGGTGGGGACGG
>JBOGGR010000150.1:0-2092 GCA_050744025.1 Acidimicrobiales bacterium | reverse complement strand
CGCTGGAACCCCAAGATGCGACGCTTCATCTTCGGGGAGCGCAACGGCATCTACATCATCGACCTCGAGCAGACCCTGGGCCGGATCGAGGTCGCGTACTCCTACGTGCGTGACCTGATCGCCGGGGGCGGCAGCGTCCTGTTCGTGGGCACCAAGAAGCAGACCCAGGACCCGGTGGCCCGCTTCGCCACCGAGTGCGGCATGCCGTACGTCAACGAGCGGTGGCTGGGCGGCATGCTCACGAACTTCTCCACCATGAGCGCCCGGGTGAAGAAGATGCAGGAGTACGAGCGCATGCGGGCTGCCGGCGACTTCGAGGCCATGCCCAAGAAGGAGGCTCTGATCCTGTCCCGGGAGCTGGAGAAGCTAGAGCGCAACCTGGGCGGCATCCGGGGCATGACCAGGCTCCCGGACGCCATCTTCGTCATCGACACGAAGAAGGAGCACATCGCTGTCACCGAGGCCAACAAGCTGGGCCTGCCCATCGTGGCCGTGGTCGACACCAACTGCGACCCCGATGTGATCCAGTTCGTGATACCGGGGAACGACGACGCCATCCGGGCCGGCACGCTGATGTGCCGGATCCTGCACGACGCCGTCATGGAGGGCCGGTTCATCGCCTCTAGGCGGGCGGCCAGCGCGGCCGCCGCGGCCGGCCCCGTGCCGGACGCCGCCGAGGAGGCCCGGCGGGCCTCCCAGCAGGCCGAGGCCAGGCGGGCGGCCGCCCTCCAGGCCCAGGAGAGGGAGGCCAGGCTGGCCGCCCGGGCCCGCCAGCAGCACGCCGCCCCGGTTGCCGCCACCGCCGCCCCGGCCCTGCCGATTCCCCCGCCTCCGGCCCCGGCGGCCTCGGGGGCGCCCGCCGACCAGCCCGCTCCGGACGCGCCGCCCTCCGCAGCCACCGTCACCAGCCCCGCCGACCTCCCCTCGGAGCCCTGAGCCACATGGACCAGAGTTACACCGCCACAGATGTCCAGCGCCTGCGCCAGCTCACTGGGGCAGGCATGCTCGACTGCAAGCGCGCCCTGGAGGAGGCGGCCGGGGACGTGGAGGCGGCCGGCAAGCTCCTTCGTGAGCGCGGGCAGGCGGCCGCGGGCAGGCGGGCCGGCCGGGAGAACGCCCAGGGAGCCGTGGCGATGGTCGTCGACGGTCCGGGAGCCCTGGTCGAGCTGCGCTGCGAGACCGACTTCGTGGCCAAGTCCCCCGACTTCGTCGGCCTCGTACAGGACCTGGCCAGCCTGGTGGCGACCAAGGGGGAGGAGGCGGTGGCCGAGCGCCGGGCCGACGTCGATGCCCTCACCGTCGCGCTCGGGGAGGACGTCGCGCTGGGCCGGGTCGTGCGCTTCGAGGCGTCCGAAGAGACGCTGGTCGACGGCTACCTCCACGTCCAGAACGACAGGGGGGTCAACGGCGTGCTCGTCGAGCTGGTCGGTGGATCCCATGCCCTGGCCCACGAGGTGGCCGTCCACATAGCGTTCGCCCGCCCGACCTACCTCCGCCGGGAGGACGTCCCCGCTGCCGAGGTGGCGGCCGAGCGGGCCACCCTGGAGACGATCAGCCGCAACGAGGGCAAGCCGGAGGCGGCCATGACCAAGATCGTGGAGGGCCGCCTCAACGGCTGGTTCAAGGGGCGCTGCCTGCTCGAGCAGGCCTTCGTCCGGGACGAGAAGCAGACGATCGCCGACCTCCTCGGCCCGGCCAGGGTGGCGCGCTTCGCCCAGGTCGTCGTCGGCGGCTGAGGCCGGGACCAGTGGCCGTCGAGGGCGCGTCCCGGCCCCCCTCCGGGTGGAGGCGGGTCGTCCTCAAGATGTCGGGCGAGGCGCTCGCCAGCTCGTCCTCGGACGAGACCATCGACGCCGGCGTGGTCGAGCGGCTGGCCGAGGAGATCGCTGCCAGCCGCGCCGACCTCGCTCTCGAGCTGGCCGTGATGGTCGGGGGAGGGAACATCTGGCGCGGCACGACCGGAGCCGGCGCCGGGCTGGACCGGGCCACCTCGGACGCCATGGGCATGCTGGCGACGGTCATCAACGCGCTGGCCCTCCAGGACGCGCTCGAGCACCACGGGCAGGCGACCCGAGTGCTCTCCGCCGTGCAC
>JBOGGR010000149.1:0-22415 GCA_050744025.1 Acidimicrobiales bacterium | reverse complement strand
CCTTCGGGCTGGCGGGACGGAGTCTGCCTGCTGAGCCGGCCGCGGGCCAAGGCGGTGCAGACTGGGGTGGTGGCGGGAGAGCTCCAGGACATCCGGCACCGGCTGGAAGCCATCGCCGAGGAGCTGGCCGACCTGGCCATCGAGCGCCTGAAGGAGTCCATCGACGCGGGGGGGACCGAGCTCCCGGTGGACGAGCGCCGGCTCACCCGGGCCCGCCGGGCCGTGGAGAGGGCGGCGTCGATCCTGGCCGAGCCCGACGACGCCGGGTAACAAGCCGGACAGGCTGCCGGGCAGCGGCGCCCGACCGCCCCCGGACAGCCCGCCGGCCGCGCCCCGGACCGCGCCGGACCGCCTACTCCGGGTGGACGACGGGCGGCGGGGGAGCGCTGGCCAGGCTGTTGAGGGCGTCGACGAGCTGGCGGAGCCGCCCCTGGCGGGACCGGTCGAGGGCAAGGGCGATGCGGGGGAGGTCCAGGTGGTCCTGCTCGCCGCGCTCGGCGGGGAGCGGCTCGACGACGTGGATGTCGCCCTCCCGGCACAGGTCGGGGAAGTCCCGGTTGAGCCGGGCCAGCTCCTCGGGCCCCGGGCCCGCCTTCAGCCGGATGACCAGCAGGTCCCCCACGAACCGGCGGGAGTGGTAGTTGCGGTAGAAGCCGAGGATCTCGCCCGCCGCCCGGTGCACGTCGTCGGTGATGCGGTACAAGGCCTCGTCCTCCTGCGAGACGAGGCCCCGGGCCACCACCTCCTCGGCCACGAACCGTCGCCAGCCCTGCCAATACGTGCCTCCGGGGATGTCCAGGAGCACGATCGGGGCGGGCTCGGCCTTGCCCGTCTGGAGCAGGGTCAGGAGCTCGAAGGCCTCGTCGAGCGTCCCGAAGCCTCCCGGCAGGACGACGTAGCCGTCGGACTCCTTCATGAGCATCAGCTTGCGGGTGAAGAAGTACTTCATCTCGACGAGCTTCGGGTCGGCGGCGATGAACGCGTTGGCCCCCTGCTCGAAGGGCAGGCGGATGTTGATGCCGAACGCCATCTCCCGGCCGGCCCCCTCCAACCCGGCGGCCATGATGCCCGGGCCGGCGCCCGTCACCACCATCCACCCCGACCGGGCGAGGGTGGCGGCCAGGTGCCGGGCCTGGCCGTAGAGGGGGTCGACGGGCAGCGTCCGGGCCGAGCCGAACATCGTCACCTTCGGCACCGACCGGTAGGGGGCGAAGACCCGGAACGCCTCGGCCATCTCCCTCATCGTGGCGTTCGTGATCTTGAGGTCCAGGCGGTCGGTCGCCTCGGCCCCGAGGCGCATGGCCGTGGCGAAGATCTCCCTGAGCTGGTCGCGGTTGGCCTGGGCCCCGACGGCGTCCAGGATCTGGTCGACGAGCTGGTCCACCCCGGGCCGGGGGGCCCGCCCGGACGCCCCCAGCCCGGACGTCCCCCGCCCGGACCCCCCCCGCCCCGACTCACGGCCCGACCCCCGCCCCGACTCACCGCCCGACGAGCCCCGCACCGACGACTCCCGCCCAGAGCCGCTGCCCCCAGGCCCCCCCGCCGGGCCCGTCCGGCGCGCCTCTCCTTCCCGCCCCGTCCCCTCCCCGCTCACGCCGGCGCCGGGACCCGCCCGTAGAGGGTCGTCCGCTGCTCCAGCCGGCGCGGCCCGGGCAGGCCCTCCACCACCTCGGCGAAGCCGGCCTCGTCCATGCGCTGGCCGTGGCTGGCGCCGGCCGCCCTCGAGATGTTCTCGTCCATGAGCGTGCCCCCGAGGTCGTTGCACCCGGCCAGGAGGAGCTGGCGGGCCCCGGGGAGGCCCATCTTCACCCAGCTCGCCTGGACGTTGTCTATCGACCCGGCGTAGGCGATGCGCCCGACCGCGTGCATAAGGAGCGACTCGCGAAACGTCGGCCCCCGCCGGGCCCGGCGCTGCAGGTAGATCGGCGACGCCATATGGACGAACGGCAGCGGCACGAGCTCGGTGAAGCCCCCGGTCTCGTCCTGGAGGGACCGGGTCCGCACGAGGTGGCGGGCCCACGAGCGCGGCGTCTCCACCGCCCCGAACATGATCGTGACGTTGGAGCGCAGCCCCACCCGGTGGGCGCAGCGATGCGCCTCCAGCCACTCCTCGGTGTCGATCTTGTCGGGGCACAGCACAGCCCGCACAGGGTCGTCCAGGATCTCGGCCGCAGTGCCCGGCAGGGTCTTCAGCCCGGCCTCTTCGAGCCGGGCCAGGTAGGACTGGAGGGGCTCGCCGAGGCGCCTCGCCCCCTCGGTCACCTCGAGGGCCGTGAAGCCGTGGATGTGGATCCGGGAGGATGCGGCCCGCACCGCCCTTATCACCTCGAGGTAGTAGTCGCCGTCGAAGCTCGGGTGGATGCCGCCCTGCAGGCACACCTCGGTGGCCCCGGCCTCCTCGGCCTCCACCACCCGGGCCGTGATCTCGTCGAGGGAGAGCAGGTAGGGGTCGCCACGCAGGTTGAGGCTGAGCGGGCCCTTCGAGAAGGCGCAGAACCGGCACTTGAACGTGCAGATGTTCGTGTAGTTGATGTTGCGGTTGGCGACCCAGGTGACGGCGTCGCCCACGGCCCGGCGCCGCAGCTCGTCGGCCACCTCGGCCACCGCCCGCACCTCGGGCCCCCGGGCCGAGAACAGCGTCACCAGCTCGTCCTCGCCCGCACGCTCGCCGCCCGCCACCCCGGAGAGCACCTCGGCCACCGGGCCATTCCCGGAGAAATGGCCATTGGTCACGCCGTTCTCGGAGAAATGGCCATTGGTCGCTCCCCAGGCCCCGTGCCCACCCCCGAAGGCCGCGCCCCCCACGATGACCGGCGGCTCGATCTCGCCCCCCGAGCACCAGGGGTGGTCGCGGGCCAGGCCCTCCGCGTCGGAGCGGTCGAGGACCCTGAAGCGCATGGCCTCGTCGAGCCAGCGCTGGGGCTCGAGGGCGAAAGCCGGGTAGAGCGTGAGGCGGGGGGCCAGCACGAGGCCCCTCGACTCGGTCACGGCCCCCAGCGCCTCGGCCCCGGGCCACGGCCGCTCGGGGTTGACGTGGTCCTCGGTGACCGGCGACACCCCGCCCCAGTCGTCGATGCCGGCGTCGAGCAGCCGGCCAAAATCGGAGGACAGGTTCGGCGGGGCCTGGACGTGGACCTCGTCGGGCAGGACCAGGCGGGCGAGCGCTATGGCCCGCAGGTGGGCCTCCTCGGGGCATGGTGGAGCGGCGTGCATGGCCGTGCCGGCCTTCGGCAGGAAGTTCTGGACTATGACCTCCTGCACGTGGCCGAAGCGGCGGTGGGAGGCGGCGATGGCCTCCAGGGCGGACAGGCGGTCGGCCTCGTCCTCGCCGATGCCGACCAGGATGCCGGTGGTGAAGGGTATCGAGAGGCGCCCCGCCGCCTCCAGCGTGGCGAGGCGGCGCTCGGGGGTCTTGTCGGGGCTCCCCCGGTGGCAGCCGAGGCCGGGCCGCAGGCTCTCCAGCATCATCCCCTGGCTGGCTGCCACCGGGCGCAGCGCGGCCAGCTCGTCCTCGTGCAGGGCGCCGGCGTTGGCGTGGGGGAGCAGGCCCACCTCGTCACGAACGAGGGCGCAGGCCGCCGCCAGGTAGCCGAGGGTGGAGGCATGGCCGTGGGAGGCCAGCCACTCCCGGGCCACCGGGTATCGGTCCTCCGGCCGCTCGCCCAGGGTGAAGAGGGCCTCGTGGCAGCCGGCCAGGGCCCCGGCCCGGGCGATGGCGAGCACCTGGTCGGAGTCGAGGTAGGGGGCGTCCACCCGGGCCGGCGCCTTGGCGAACGTGCAGTAGGCGCAGCGGTCCCGGCACAGCATCGTGAGGGGTACGAACACCTTGGGCGACCAGGTGACCCGCTTGCCGTGGGCGGCGGCCCGCTTGGCCCGGGCCCTGGCCAGCAGCTCGGTTGTGGGGGTGGCGAGCAGGGGCGCCTTCATGGCGGCCACCTTACCGAGGCGGCCTGCCCTCGGCCCCGCCGGCGGGAACTGTGCCGACGACAGGGCACTACGCGGGGGGAGCGCTCGCCTCGCCCATGGCCTCCCGGTCTACGAGCCACACGACCCGGTCGGCCCTGACCCGGGCGGCCGGGAGGTCGGCGCCGTCGCGAACCGCCCGCATGGCGCCGGCCTTCGACCCACCGCTCACCGTGAACAGGACCAGGCGAGCCCGGGCCAGGCCGGCCAGGGTGAGGGTCATGCGCTCGTGGGGGTTGCGGCCCTCGGGGTCCGAGGTGCAGGTGACCAGGCGGCCGGGGTCGGCGTCCAGGGCGGCCGCGCGGGGGAACAGGGACGCGGTGTGACCGTCGGGGCCCATGCCGAGGTGCACGACGTCGAAGCGGCCGAGCTCGCCCACCTTCATCTGGTACGGGTCGGGCCCCTCCTCACAGCGCATGGGATGGACGGCATTCGCGGCCCCCACCCGTTCCAGGAGGGCCTGGCGGCCGAGGCGCTGGTTCGAGTCCGGGTGGTCGGCCGGCACGCAGCGCTCGTCGCCCCAGTAGACGTCGACCTCCCACCAGTCGATGGCATGGGCGCCGTCGACCGCCAGCCTCTCGTAGCAGGCGCGGGCCGTCTCCCCCCCGGAGAGGGCGATCGAGAAGCCGTCCTCCGGCCGGCTGGCGAACGCCTCGATGACGCGGGCCGAGAAGGCGGCGGGCACGTCCTCGACGATCTCGAGCTCTCCGAACACCCTGCCGAGGATACGGCGGGCGCCGGGATGGCGCACCCCTCGTGGTCGGGTGCTGGAGCCCCGGAGGCGCAGCGGGCTCCCTGGGCGGCTGCAGGTGCCCGGATCGGGCGCCGGGGATCACGCCGACGCCGCGCGCTCGGCGTCACTGCGCAGGATGCAGAACTCGTTGCCCTCCGGGTCGGCGAGCACGACCCACCCCGACCCGTCCGGGCGGCGTCGGTCGGCGATCTCGCGGGCTCCCAGCGCCAGCAGCCGCTCGAGCTCGTGGTCACGGGTGCCCTCGGCCGGCTTCAGGTCCAGGTGCACGCGGTTCTTCCCCTGCTTGGCGTCCGGGACCTCGATGAACAGCAGCCGCTGGGTGCCGTCGGTGGAGAAGATCATGCACTCCTCGTCGCCGGGCTCGTTCGGGTCGCCGGGGTCTTCGAGGAAGCCGAGCACCTCGCCCCAGAACACCGACAAGGCGAACGCGTCGAGGCTGTCGAAGGACGTGTGGGAGATCAGAGCTGTCATGGTCGCCAGCGTCGCCGCCCGCCAGCACGGCGTCCACCACATTCCGAGGCGGCCGCCGTTGCCTCGTGGGGGCTGGCCGGGACCGGGTCGCTGCGGCCCGTGCCGACCGGCACGCCGGGGTCGGTCATGCCTATGTGCGGAGATTGGTATGCTCGTCTGTATGCGAACTACCATCAATCTGGCGGACGGCCTTGCCGAAGCGGCCAGGCGCCGGGCCAGAGACGAAGGGCGGACGTTCACCAGCGTCGTGGAAGAGGGCCTCCGGGCGGTGCTCGCAACTCCACTGGAGCACGCCCCGCCACGGGAGCTGCCGGCGTACGGCGAGCGGGGGGGGCGCTTCCTCGTCGATCCCGCTGATCGCCGAGCGCTCTGGGAAGCGCTCGACGCCGACGGTGCCCGTTGATACTCCCCGACGTCAACGTCCTCGTCTACGCGTTCCGGCGTGAAGCCGTCGACCACGACCGCTACGCGACCTGGCTGTCGGCCGCGCTCGTCCGTGAGGAGCTGGCGCTGGTCGAGGCCGTCCTGCTGGGCATGATCCGGATCGTCACCAGCCCTCGGATCATGGCCGACCCTGCGCCGACGCCGGTCGCGCTGCGGTTCGTCGACGTGCTCCTGGGTGCGCCGCGCGCTCGACAGCTCGCGCCGACCGCAGCGACGTGGGAGCGCCTCGGAGCCATCGCCGCGCGCGACCAGCAGGTGCGCGGCCCGCTCGTCCCCGACGCCTGGCTCGCGGCGCTCGCCCTGTCGCACGGCTGCCGGCTGGCGACGGCCGACCGCGGCTTCGCACGCTTCGAAGGCCTCGACTGGTTCGTGCCCGTCGAACCCTGTCGCTGACGACGTCCTCCTGGTCGTCGTCGCCACGCTCGGTGGCCGGCGCGACGCCTGCCCAGGGGGGCCGGCCCTTGGAGGTGGGCACGGGCCGATGGACGAGCCGGCCCTATTCCTCCTGGAGGCCTCGGGAGAGAGCGAGGCCGGCGTGGACGGCGTGCTCGTAGACCCGGTCGCCGTGAAGGCTGGACAGGGCCTCGGCCAGGGACCAGGTGAGGCCGTGCTCGGGCAGGGTGGCCGCCTCCCGGTGGCTGGGGCCGCCCTCCACCTCGGCGTGGGCCGCCACGAGCGGGGCGTCGGTGGGCCGGGCCACCGTGAAGGCGGCGCGCCGGCCGTCGGCGGCGGCGGTGAGGCGGATGCCGGCGTGGACGGCCCGGCGCAGGGTCACCTCCGAGGCGGGGAGGCCCAGGCGGTCCATGAGCCAGCCGGCGAGGAGCCGGCCGGGGCCGGCGTGGGCAGCCACCTCGGCGCCGGTGACCCCTGCGCCGAACGGGCGGAAGGGGGCCACGTCGAACAGGCCGGCCAGGAGCTGGCGCCAGGGCGTGAGCCGCTTCCACGACAGGTCGACCACCGGACGGCGCCGGCCCAGCTCGGCCAGGGCCGGCCAGGCGTCGGGCGCGGCGTCCTCGTCCTCCCCGGCCCACCTGGCGTCGACCAGCACCGCATGCGCCATGGCGGCCAGGGGATCCCCCCGGGGCGGGAGGGCCGAGGGGTACCACACGGCCACCGGCAGGTCGTCGAGGAGCAGAGGGGTGACGAGGGAGTCGACGTGGTGGCAGAGCCGGCCGCCCAACTGGAGGCGCACCTCCTCCCACCAGATGGCGCGGCCCTCGGCCGTGGCCTGGTGGAGCTCGACCCGGGCGTCGATGCCGTCGGGCCGGTCGGGCTGGCACACGAGGGCCAGGGTGCGGCCGGGATGGCGGTGGCCGAGGCGCCGCATGGCGCTCTGGGCCCGCTCCGCGCCGTCGTGGTCGGAGGCGGCCACGACCAGGTTGACGACGCTCGTCCGGGTGGCCGTGCGCTCCTCGGACCGGCGGAGGCCCGAGAGGGCGGCGTTGACGTCCCCGATCGTCACCGCCTGGCCCGACCACGACGCCAGCCGCTCGGCGCCCGCCGGTCCGGCGGGCGGGTTGGTCCCGGCCGGGGCCGCCGGCGCCTGACCCATCAGAAGTCCCCCCACCGCCGGCCGTCCCGGGAGAGCAGCCGGTCGGACTCGGCCGGCCCCCAGCTGCCCGCCTGGTAGCGGGCCAGGGGGGTCGACTCTTCGGCGAAGGACGACAGGACGGGGTCGACGATGCGCCAGGCCTGGTCGACCTCGTCGGAGCGGATGAAGAGGGTGGGGTCGCCCACCATGGCGTCGAGGATCAGCCGCTCGTAGGCGTCGGGGCTCTCCTCCATGAAGGCGGCCCCGTAGGAGAAGTCCATCGAGACGGTCCGGACCTGGAAGGCCTGACCCGGCACCTTGGCGCCGAACCGCAGGGTGATCCCCTCGTCGGGCTGGATGCGGACGATGAGGGCGTCCGGATGCAGGTCGTGGGCCTCCCCGGAGCGGAACGGCAGGTGCGGCACCCGCTTGAACTGCAGGGCGACCTCCGTGAAGCGCTTGGGGAGGCGCTTGCCGGTCCGTACGTAGATCGGGACCCCGGCCCAGCGCCAGTTGTCGGCCTCCAGGCGCATGGCCACGAACGTCTCGGTGGTGCTCTGCCGGTCGACCCCGTCCTCCTCCCGGTAGCCGACCACCGGCTCGCCCTCCACCCAGCCGGCGTCGTACTGGGCCCGCACGACGTCCGACACCACCTTCTCCGGAGTGGGGATGACGACGGAGCGCAGGACCTTCACCTTCTCGTCCCTGATGCCCTGGGCGTCGACGGTGGCCGGGGGCTCCATGAGGGTGAGCCCGAGGACCTGCATGACGTGGTTCTGCACGATGTCGCGAAGGGCCCCGGCTGTCTCGTAGAACCCGCCCCGGTGGCCCACCCCCAGGCTCTCGGCCACCGTCACCTGCACGTGGTCGACGTACTGGCGGTTCCAGATCGGCTCGAAGATGGCGTTGGCGAAACGCAGGGCCAGGACGTTCTGGACCGTCTCCTTCCCGAGGTAGTGGTCGATGCGGTACAGCTGGTCCTCGTCGAACGCGGTGTGGAGCCGGCCGTCCAGCTCCAGGGAGCTGGCCAGGTCGCGGCCGAACGGCTTCTCGATGACCAGGCGCACGAAGCTGCCCTCACGGTCGGGGCGGCTCACGCCCTCTCGGCCCAGCGCCTCGGCCACCTCGCCGAACATGGAGGGGATGGTGGCCAGGTAGTAGAGGCGGTTGCCGCCCGTGCCCGACGCCTCGTCGACATCCGCGAGGACGTCGCGGAGCTTGTCGAAGGTGTCGGGGTGGGCGTACTCGCCCGACACGTAGCGGAACCCCTTCACGAGCTGCTCCCAGGCCGGGCTGGGGTCGGGCACGGCCTTGGCCGCCAGCTCCCGGAACTGCTGGTCGTCCATCTCGGTCCTCGCCACCCCGATGACAGTGAAGCCGGGGGAGAGGGCCCGGCGCCGGGCCAGCGCCTCCAGGGCGGGCAGGATCTTGCGGCTGGTGAGGTCGCCCGAGGCGCCGAAGATGATCATGGCCACCGGCGGCCCCTGGCGCACCTCCCCGAGGCCCTCGGAGAGGGGGTTGGGGGCGCCGGCCGCCGGGCCGACCGGGCCGGTCCCGGACCCGCCTCCGCTGGCCGGCCCGGACCCGGCCGCCGGCCCGCCCCCGCCCCCGCTGGCCGACCCCGGCCCGGACTCGGCCGCCGGCCCGCCCCCGCCGCGCCCGGTCACGCCATCACCTCGTCGATCTCCTCCACCGCCACCCGCAGGACCCGCCGGCCGTGGCTCACCAGGCTCTGGTGGTCGCCGATGGCCTGCGCCCCGATGAGCGTCTCGAAGCCGTAGGGGAACCCGGGTATGTCGAGGTGCCCCGCTCCGGCCCGGCTCACCAGCTGCACGGCCACCACCGTGTCGGGGCCCCCCTTGTGGAGCTGGCCCGTCGAGTGGAGGAACCGTGGCCCGTAGCCGGCGGTGACGGCCATGCCCCCTAAGCGGTCCCGCACCCGCCGACGCAGGGCCTCCAGCGCCACGTCCTGGCCGAAGGGGAGGTAGGCCTGGAGCGACACGTAGTCGCGGCCGGGGCGGGCGTGCTCCTCCAGCCAGGGGGCCAGCTGGGCGGCGTCGACGGCCTCGACGCCGGGCAGGGGCAGGTCGGCGAGGACCCTGTTGGTGTTCTCCTTGGACTCGGCCACGTTGGGCTGGTCGAAGGGGTCGATGTCGAGCACGTGGCCGGCGATGGCGACGGCCAGCTCCCAGCGGTAGAACTGGGGGCCGAGGTCTGCCGGCCTCGTCATCGCCACCTCCACCAGGTGACGGTCGGGGCCGTCCTCCGGCTCGGTGGTGGGAACGGGCACGCACCCCCGCCCCTCCTTGCCGGTCGACTCGGCGATGAGCTGCTCCACCCACAGGCCGAAGGACGAGAACGCCTCGGGCACGACGATCGTCACCTTGTCCTGGCCGGCCCGGGCCGCCTCGCCCATGGCCTGGCCGAGGGCGACCGGCTCGTCCCAGTCGGACTCGAGGGCGAGGGTGCAGCACTCCTCCGGGTCGTAGCCGACGAGGGCGCCCGGCACCATGCCGAAGTAGGACAGCACGGAGTAGCGGCCGCCGATGTCCGGCTGGTTGGCGAACACCCGGTTGAAGCCGCGGCGCTGGGCGTCCGCCTGGAGCGGGGTCCCGGCGTCGGTGACGGCGGCGTAGCGCCGGCCGTCGGGCACGAGGGACCAGAAGTGGGCGAACAGAGCCTGGGGCTCCAGGGTGGTCCCGGACTTCGAGGAGACGAGGAAGAAGGCGTCGCTCGTGTCCACTGCCTCGATGGTCGCGGGATCGGTGGTGTCGAGGACGGTGAGGCGGCGGTCGCCCCAGCCGCCGCTCGACCTCCGCACCGCCTCCAGCACGGCCGGCCCCAGGGACGACCCCCCCATGCCGAGGAGGACGACGTGGGACTGGTCTATGGACTCGGCCCAGGCCCGGAGGTCCTTCGCCTCGGCCTCGATGCGCCGGGGAACGTCCAGCCAGCCGAGGCGGGTCGGGGCCTCGCTCCCCTCGGGCCACAGCGTGAGGTCCCGGCGCCGCAGCCGGTCGGCCAGCTCGCTCACGGCCGGCCTCCCGGGCCGGGCCCTGCCTCCGGCCGGCCTCCCGGGCCGGCCATGGCATTCGCCTTGTCGCTGAGCTGCTGGATGAGCTCGTCGAAGGACTTGGCGAAGGAGGCGACCCCCTCGTCCTCCAGGACCCTGGCCACGTCGGCCATGTCCACGCCGACGGCGCCCAGGTCCTCCAGCACCCGCTCGTCGGCCTCGACGTCCCGGTCGACGGTCCGGGCCACCACCCCGTGGTCGAGGAAGGCCTCGACCGTGACATCGGGCATGGTGTCGACAGTGTCGGGGCCGACGAGGCTGTCGACGTAGAGGAGGTCGGGGTAGGCGGGGTTCTTGGTCGAGGTCGAGGCCCAGAGGGGGCGCTGGACCTTGGCCCCCCTGGCCGCCAGCGCCTCCCAGCGGGGCCCGGAGAAGCTGTCCCTGAAGAGCCGGTACGCCAGCTTGGCCTGGGCCACGGCTGCCTTCCCCCGGAGCGCCAGCGGCGGCGACCCGCCGGACCCGGCGGACCCGCCTGCCCCGGTGGACCCGGCCCTGTCGGCCCGGTCGGCCTCGCCCGACCCGCCGGCCAGGCGCTCGAGCCGGCGGTCGACCTCGGTGTCGACCCTTGACACGAAGAAGGAGGCGACGCTCGCCACCTTGCCCAGGTCGGCGCCAGGGTCCTCCGACAGATCCTCCAGCCCTCCGAGGTAGGCCTCGATGACCTCCGCGTACCGCTCGAGACTGAAGATCAACGTGACGTTGATACTTCTCCCCTCGGCGATCATCCGGCGGATCGCGGGGACGCCCTCGGCCGTGGCCGGGATCTTGACCAGCAGGTTGGGGGAGTGGATCCGCTCGTGGAGGCCGCGGGCGGCGCCGATCGTGCCATCGGTGTCGTGGGCGAGGCTCGGGGCCACCTCGAGGGAGACGAACCCGTCCGTCCCGCCGCTCTCGTCGTAGACGGGACGCAGGACGGAGAGGGCCTGGCTGATGTCGTCGGTCACGAGGGCCCAGTAGGCGTCCTCCACGCCCATCCGCTCGCAGAGCGCGGCGAAGTCGGCGTCGTAGTCGTCGCTGCCCTCGATCGCCTTGGCGAAGATGGTCGGGTTGGACGTCACGCCCCGCACCCCCTCGGAGACGAGCTCGGCCAGCTGGCCGCCCGTCAGGTAGGAGCGCTTCAGGTTGTCGATCCAGGGGCTCTGGCCCTGCTCCTGGAACAGGTCGTCGAACTTGGTCATGGGACCTCCCTATCCTCTTGCTTACCGGCCGCCCGGGCCGGCTGTCCTGTCCCCGGCGAGCAGGGCCGTCGCCCGGGCCACCACGTGGTCGGTGGTGAACCCGAGGTGCTCCATCACGACGGAGCCGGGTGCAGAGGCGCCGAAGCGGTCGATGGTGACCGTGGCGTCCGCCCAGCGCTCCCACCCGAGGCTGGACCCGGCCTCCACGGCCAGCACCGGGACCCCCGGGGGCAGGACCATGGCCCGGTAGGCGTCGTCCTCTGCGGCGAACAGGTCCCAGCTCGGCATGGACACCACCTGGGCGGCCACCCCCCGCCCGGCCATGGCCGCCGCCGCCTCGACGCACAGGTGGACCTCGCTGCCCGTCCCGAGCAGCACGATCTCGGGCCGGGTGCCGGCGTCCACCAGGACGTAGGCCCCCCGGGGGAGGCCGTCGGGAGCCCGCTCGGCTGCCTCGGCCAGGACCGGCACGCCCTGGCGGGTGAGGATCAGCGCCGTGGGGCCGTCCTCGTCCACGGCGATCTGCCAGGCCCGGACGCACTCGTTGGCGTCGGCCGGGCGGATGACCCGGAGGCCGGGCATGGCCCGCATCCCTGCCAGCTGCCCCACCGGCTGGTGCGTAGGCCCGTCCTCGCCGAGGCCGATGGAGTCGTGGGTCCAGGAGTAGACGACATGGGCCTGGCTGATTGCGGCGAGGCGCACCGAGCCCCGCATGTAGTCGCTGAAGTTGAAGAACGTCCCCCCGACAGGGAGCACGCCACCGTGGAGGGCCATCCCGTTCATGATCCCGCCCATGGCGTGCTCGCGGATGCCGTAGGCGACCTGGCGCCCCTCGGGGTGCTCGGCAGACTGGAGCGGCTCGCCCTCGAGGGCGGTGCCGGTGTTGCCGGTGAGGTCGGCCCCCCCCGCCATCAGGCCGGGGACCACGTCGAGGCTGGCGTTCAGGCAGGCCTTCAAGGCCTGCCTGGTGGCGAGGCTCTTCCCCGCCTCGAAGGTGGGCAGCTTCTCCTCCCACCCCGACAGGCCCCGCCCGGCCAGGGCCGCCTGCAGCTCTGGCCGCTCGACCCCGGCCCTGGCCTGGCGCTCCTCCCAGTCCCGGCGCAGGGCCTGGCCCCGGGGTATGCATTCCCGGTACATGGCGAGGACCTCGTCGGGCACCCAGAAGTCGCGGTCGGGCGGCAGGCCCAGGATCTCCTTGGTGGCCCTGACCTCGTCGACCCCGAGCGGGGTCCCGTGGGCCTCCTTCGTGTCGGTCAGATGCGGGGCGGGCCACCCGATGTGGCTGCGCAGGATGATCAGCGACGGGCGGTCCTCCACGGCCATGGCCCGCCGGAGGGCAGACTCGAGAGCATCGACGTCGTTGGCCGCCTCGCCCAGGTCGTCGACGTCCCAGTGATAGGCCCGGAAGCGGCCCGCCTTGTCATCGCTGTAGGCCAGCTCGGTCGGCCCGTCGATGGTGATGTGGTTGTCGTCGTAGACGTAGACCAGGCGGCCCAGCCCCAGATGGCCCGCCAGGGAGGCCGCCTCGTGGCTGATCCCCTCCTCCAGGTCGCCGTCGCTGCAGAAGGAGAAGACGTGGTGGTCGCAGGTCTCTGCTCCGAAGCGGGCCCGGAGCGTGCGCTCTGCGACGGCCATGCCGACGCCGTTGGCGAACCCCTGGCCGAGCGGCCCGGTCGTCACCTCCACCCCCGGCGCGTGGTGGACCTCCGGGTGGCCAGGCGTGCGGCTCCCCCACTGCCGGAAGGCTTCCAGGTCCTCGAGGGTGAGGCCGTATCCGGTGAGGTAGAGCATGCTGTAGAGCAGGATCGACGCGTGACCGCAGGACAGGACGAAGCGGTCGCGGTCGGGCCAGGCCGGGTCGGACGGGTCGTGGCGCATGACCCGGGTCCACAGCACGTGGGCGAGCGGCGCGAGGGCCATCGCCGTGCCTGGGTGGCCGGAGTCGGCCCGCTGGGGCGCGTCCATGGAGAGGCCCCGGATGACGTTGATGCCCAGCTGCTCCAGGTCGGCGTCGGTCATGGCCCCACCCTACCCAGCCGGTCCGCTGCCTCCCCGGGGCGGCGCCGGGGAGGCAGCCAGGATCGTGCGCTCGTCGGGGATCCAGGGCAGCACGGTCTCCACGAACGAGCGGGTGGCGTTGGCGGTCCCCACGTCGTGCCCCATGGCCTCGGAGAGGAACCAGCGATGGTCGATGATCTGGTGGTAGAGCTCGGCCGGCTCCAGCTTGTGGCGGAGGCGGGGTGGTACGGCGCCGATGGCCGGCTCGAAGACCTCCGCCAGCCAGCGGTTGGCCGCCACGGCCGGGAGGACCGGCCTTCCCTCACGCCGCTCCAGCGCCCCCCGGTAGGTCGCGATGTCGTTGAGGAGGCGCCGGGCCTGGTTCTCCAGGACATCGAGGCCGGTGTGCACGAACAACATGCGGCGATGGTGACCGGGCTCCACGACCTGGGTGGTGAGCCGGAGGCGGTCGCCCGTTCCGTCGCTCACGAGGGTCACCTCCCCGACGTCGAAGCCGAGCTGGTTGAGCCGGCGGATGCGGGTCTCGATCCGGTGCTGGTCCCCGCCCACCAGCACCTCCTCCCGGGTGAGCTCTGCCCACAGCCCGCTGTATCGGCGGACCACCTCGTTGGCGGTCTCCACTGGGTCCAGGTCGTCGGCGCCGGCCCCCGGGACGCCGGTCCCCGCCGCGGCCAGGTCCATCATCTCCCCGGCCACCCTCTCCTCGGCCAGGGCCAGGTCGTACAGGCGCTGGCCGTCGGTGAGCCCCGGATGCACCTCGGCTGTCTCGGCGTCGACGAGGTAGGCGGCCAAGGCCCCGGCGTCCCGGCGGAACAGCGTGTTGGAGAGCGAGCAGTCACCCCAGAAGAAGCCGACCAGGTGGAGGCGCACGAGCAGCTCGACCAAGGCGTCGAGCAGGCGGTCGACCAGGTCGGGCGCCGCCCGGGAGAAGAAGAGGGATCGGTACGGGAGCGAGAAGTCGAGGTAGCTGGTGATGAGCACCGCGTCCAGGTCGTCCTCCGAGCCGTCATCGGCACGGTGCCGGCCACGGTCCGTGACGATCCCGACCACCTCTACGACCGGCACCGACTCGGCTGCGAGCCGGCGCAGGAGCCGGAGCTCCCGCTCGGCGAGGGCCGCGGGGAGCTCCTTCAGGGCGTAGAGGACGCCGTCGCGGCTGGTGAAGCGCACGACATGGCGGGAGATGCCCCGCTGGCGGACGGTCACGACGTGCTCCGGCCCCCATCGCTCGAGGGGCGTGGTCCAGGGGAGCCCCAGCAGCTCGCTGCGCGCCGCGCTCGCGGCCAGCTGGAACTGCGTGGCCGCCTCCCCGCACTATCCGGTGAAGAGGGCCACGGAGGCGGTGAAGCCGTGGACGAAGTTGTGGCCGCCGACCGGGCCGAACTCCCCGGCCGCGGCGAACCCGCCGGTGGGGACCGGGCCCAGGGCCTCGGCCACGGCCGCGGCGTCGTGATCGGGCCGGCCGAAGAGCCGGGTCCCACGGCCGTTGCAGGTGACCAGCAGGGCGGCGTCGGCCCGGCGGCCGGCCAGCAGCTCCCGCAGGTCGTGGTGGGCGGCCTCGGCGTCCCGCAGGTGGAACTGCACGGTGGTGCCGGTCTCCATGTGGTCGTTGACGGCCAGGGCGCCGGCCTCCTGGTCGGCGCCGAGCACATTGCGGATGAGGAAGTCGCCGGGGCCGAACTCGGGCTTGCGCTCGTCCACGACGCGGCCCAGGTGGAGCCCGCCCTCGTTGATGAGGGCCACCTCCCGCTGGGAGAGCCCGGACCTGGCCAGGGCCAGGAGGCGCTGCATGGGAGGCTGGCCGGCCAGCTCGTGGACGATGTTGCCGTCGGCGCGGGTCACCACCAGCGGGTGGCCGATCGGCCGGCAGCCCTGGGAGACGACCGTCGCCACGGGCAGGCCGGGGCCGAGGAGGACGCCGACGGCGCCGCTCGCCACCACCTGGTCGTCGAGGAGCAGCCGGTTGCCGCCGGGAGCGCCGGCGGCGGCCGATGCCATCCCCCCGACCACCGACAGGGACGGCGACCACCCACTGATGCCCCCGAAGAAGGCGTCGGCCGGGAAGCTGAACGGGTCGGCCAGCAGCAGCAGGGTCCGGGGCTCGAAGGGGAGGTCGTCGGGCCAGCCCAGGATGGGCCCGGCCGGCCCGGCCGCGTCCAGCCGGACGGCCAGGACGGGCTCGGTCCGGCCCTCCCACCGCCCAGCCCAAAGCGACACGGCCGGGCGTCGCTCCACCTCGCGGCCGGTGCCGGCCACCGACTCGGCAGCGCAGCCGAGCACAACGCCCGGACCGAGGATCCGGGCCAGGGCCACCCCCGCCTGTCCCAGCGAGTCGGCGTGCGGGGACGTCACGAACAGCAGGGCCAGGTCCGGGGCCGGCCCCAACCGGTCGAGCACCTGACCCGCCACCTCGCCCACCGCCTCCGCCGTCACGGGGTGCTGGGAGAGGGCCGAAGCGAACGGCATCCCCCTACGCTAGAGCCGGCGGCCGGGCTCAGCGGCACCCGTAGCGAAAACCCTCTCGAGCCGAAACTGCCGGGGCGATCCTCCCCCGTCTTCGGCCGCAATGACACAGCAGTCCGTCAAGTCTCCTATACCCACCCACCAGCCATCAGCGTGGGCGACCACGTCAGATTCCAGCTCCGCCCTATTAGCACACGGGATAGCTATCCGTACGGCGCGGCCCTCCCTGACCAAGTCGATCACCTCACTAGCGGTACGATATAATCTTCCGACTTTCTTCCGGTCAGTCACTCCAGACAGCAGAAGAGTCTCGGCCCCGTAGGCGAGATAGCGTTCGATCGCATCATTCCCAAGTTTGCCCTTTGGCAAGTCGTGGCGGCCCTTGATCTCCGTTCCCACGAACGCTCGAGCTGGGCCATCGTAAACGAAACCGTACGCTGAGGGCCCCACTCGGGTCGCTCGCATTAGCCAGCAAGCGGGACGTCGGCTCTCCGCGACCGACGGCCACATAGATACCAGTAGATGCGGCAACCGCAGGCGACACAGCCCTGACCAATCAGAGAGGGCGTTTCTTCTAGCCGAGCCCAGCCCGTGCGAGCGCATTTCCTCCTGGGATGGCAGGTGTGGCTCGGGCACACCCTGCCATATTTCCGACGACATTAACGCTCGACGCGGACGTTTGTCGGCTGTAATTGCCCGTACACGCGGGCGCTCCGGCGTAAACATCTGACCGGCTTGATGAGGCCGGTACCTCAGCCGAGGCTAGCGTTCCGTCTGTTAAAAATGACAGCGACAACACTGCAAGCACAACAAGCGCCGTTGGCCACACTCTCATAGTGCCCCTCCTGCTGGTAGGCCGAACTCGGCGTTCCACTGGGCGAGCCTAGCCCTGAGGGGGCGTTGGGTCTAGCAGCCTTTCGCGGGCGCCGGCAGGGGACCACCAGGGCATCCCCAAGTGGACAGCGGCCGCCCTGATCGGGGCCTCGACGACAACGAAGGGCGCCGGGCACGCAAACTTGCGCGCTGTTGGACATCCGGAACTCTGCAGTGGCAGCCATACCCAACCGTCGCTCCCTTTGTCGGTCTCGAGCGCACACCAGGTGCGCGTGAGCTCAGCGGTCGAGGCCGCCTCCGCCCGGGCGGGGATGGGAGCGGGGCCGGGGGCGGCCGCCCCGGATGAGCCAGCCTGCGGAGCGGAACACCGCCGCCGCCCTCCAGCTCCGCGAAGCCAGCACCCCGGCCAGGTCCGCTGCCACGGCCGACTCCCGGCGCCTCGCCTCGGCGGCCTCTGCCTGGCTGCGGGCGGCGGCCTCCTGCTCCTGGGAGAGCGCGGCTCGAAGGGCCAGCACCTCGGCGTCCAGGCGGGCCCGCCCGGCGGTCGCCTCCTCCGCCGCGCCTCGTAGGCGGTCGCGCTCGCCCACGAGCTGACGCAGCTCCGTCACCAGCGAGCCGGGCGCGAGGAGCGGGCGGTCCTCGCTTCGTGCGGCCACGGTCAGCCGCGCTCCCGCCCAGGCGGCCTCCGAGTGGTCGCTGGTCGAGTTCTCGCCCGAGAGGCGCCGGTAGACGGCGGTCACCTCCCCGGCGTCCCGCACGTGGCAGAGCCGTGCCGCGCGGAGGAAGAAGTCCCAGTCCTCGTAGACGGCCAGCCCCTCGTCGAACCGCTCGCCCAGGTCCCTGAAGCAGCTCGCAGGGATCGCGAGGGCGCAGATGGGGGTCTGGTTGCCGACGAGGTGCTCGACGAGCTCGAAGCGCAGGGGGAAGGGGGCCGTCGGTGCCCCCGTCGCCGCCAGGGCCACGCGGCCGTCGCAGGCCACGCGGTCCATGGTCTGCATGACCGCCCCGGAGCGCACGACGTCGCCGGGGTGGCCGGAGGCGACGCGGCGGAACGTCTCGACCCAGTGGCCCAGGGCGACGTCGTCGTCGTCGAGGAAGGCGACGTAGCGGCCGCGGGCCGCCTCGACGCCGGCGTTGAGCGGCCGGCCCCTGCCGCCGCCGCGCACCGCCACCACCCTCGTCCGCGCACCCAGGTCCGCCGGGAAGGCGCCGAGCAGGGACCTCGCAGCCTGCACCGCGGGGGCGTCGGCGTCATGGCAGGCCAGGACCACCTCGAAGTCCTGGCAGCTCTGGGCCGAGAGGGAGAGCAGCGCGTCGCACAGGGTGTCGAGACGCTGGCAGCGGGTGCGGACGACGACCGTGAGGAAGGGGGCCTCCCCGGTTCGCGGGTCGGCTGCCGACGTCCCGCCGGAGATCCGCCCCTCGTCCGGCGGCCGCCCGGGCTCGGGGCTCGCCTCGTAGGCGCGGACGAACTGGTTGACTGTGGCGTTCGGCTCGGCCTGCTGGCGGAGGCGGCGCAGGAACGACCCGAGGACGGTCGACTGGAGCAGTCCGACGCAGTCCGTCGGGAAGTGCTGGTCGGAGCGGTCGAGGTGGAAGTCGAGGCGGCCGACCTCCTTCCAGCCGGTCGAGGACATCTGCTCGTCGAGGCGCCCTGACGTGTACATGGACACGTGGGTGGCGTCGAGGAGGCCCGTCGGGGTCACGTCCCAGCGGCCGATGACCAGCTTGGCCCCGAGGTCGACGTGGGAGACGTTGGGCACGCTCACGACGAGGAGGACGCGCGGCGAGCCGGAGACGAGCGAGCGGAGCGCCGCCAGGAGCTCCGGCCCGTTGGTGAGGTGCTCCACGACGTCGAGGAGGAGCACCGCCGCGGGGCGCGCCTCGCCGAGGCGGGCGGCGACCGCTCCGATGGCGGCCTGCGGGTCCGCGAGGTCCGCCCGAAGGGTCGGAAAGCCCCTGCCCGCCAGGTCGTGGAGGCCATCTGGCGCGCTGTCGACCCCGAGGTAGGCGAGCCCGAGCGCGGCTAGCGGCTCGGCGACGGCCCCGTGCCCGCAGCCGAGGTCCACCACCACCTCGCCCCCCGGACGGCGGTGACGGGCGATCAGCTGGACGGCGTTCGCGTAGGGGGTGCCCTCGGCGTAGTCGAACCGGTAGTTGTCTGGCATGGTGGGGTCGCCTGGGATCGGGTCCCGCGAGGTCGTGCGGGACCGGGTGGGCTAGACGGGAGGCCCGAGCCGGGCCTCCTCGTCCCCGAAGCGGTGGTCACCATAGTGATCGCCCCTGAACACGGCCACGGCCGTGGCGCCCTCGATCGGGCGGGGCAGGCGTCCGGCCGCCCGGCGGGCGTCGAACTCGGCGGCCGCCTCGCGCTGCGCAGGCAGCGGGGAGGCCCGGAACTCGGCCAGCCGCTCGGCCACCAGCTCGGGCCTCCCGTACTTGTGGGGAAGCGCCAGCGCGATCCAGGCGGCCTGGGCCGTCTCGACCGCCGGGGCGACCATGGCACCGTCGGGATGGACCCGCTTGTCGTGGAACACGGTGGCCCAGGGGACGTTCCTCACCCTCCACCCGAGGATGCGCGCACGCCACGACAGGTCGACGTCGTCGCCGTGGAGGAAGAACGTGTCTGCGTCGAAGCCTCCCGTCTGGTCCACCACTTCCCGCCGCACGAGGCAGCACGTCCCCGAGGCCCAGCTCGTGTCTCCCGTCGCCAGGTCGTAGGCCTTCGGGTGCTCGAAGGGGACCTGGCGGGCGTCGGCCATGCCCACGGTCGGGTCCTCCATCGCCGACACGAGGGCGGCGATGCAGCCCGGTGAGGTCGTGGCGTCCGGGTTGAGCACGAGGAACCAGTCCGGGCGCGAAGCGGGGGGCGGCCGGGCGGGGGGCGGCAGGGTGGGGGGCGACAGGGTGGCGGGGGGCGGCAGGGCGGCGGGGGGCGCCGGAGCGGCGGCGAAGAGCCTGTTGTGGCCCCCCGCGGACCCGAGGTTGGCGCCGAGCTCCTCGTGGGAGAAGGCGGCGGAGCCGGCGGCAGCGCTCGCTCCGAGCCGCCGGATGGCCGCCTGGTCTAGCGCGGGGGGGACCGTGCAGTCGCCGATCGAGACGGCGACCGCCCCGACGAGCCCGGCCGCCCTGGCTCGGCCGGCCGCGGCGAGGACGGCGGCGAGCCACCGCTCGACCACGCGCGGGCGGTGGCCGTAGAGGACGGTCTGCACCTGGAGCGAGCCCGGGACGCCCACCGGAGGGTCCGCTCTCCCGTCGCCGGCCGGCAGGGACCGGTGCTAGGCGACCTGGCGCTGGGGCCGGGGGGCCTTGAGCTTGACCTCGGTGTGGCGGATCGTGGCCCATCCAGAGCGCTGGAGGGCGCGGACCACCCACCAGCCCGGGTCGACCTGACCCTTGGCCAGGGCGAAGCGGGCCGAGGTGGGGGCGGCGTGGTGGTTGTTGTGCAGGCCCTCGCCGGCCACGAGGAAGGCCAGCCACTGGTTGTTGGTCGCCAGGTTCTCGAACGGCCGCTTCCCGAAGGCGTGGCCGATGGCGTTGATGGCCCCGCTCGCGAGGAGGTAGGTCACCATGTGCACGGCAGCAGCGAGGAGGGCGAGCTCCCAGCCCAGGATGCCGACCAGGACGGCGACCCCTACGGCCAGGCCGGGCAGCGCATGGTCGAACAGCGCCCGGTCGAGGCGGTCGGGGGGCAGGTCCCTGGCGTAGCGGGCCACCGTGGCGCCGTCCTTGGCCTCCCGCCGGTAGAGGGCCACGTTGGCGAACTGGACGGTGGCGAAGCCCTCCAGGATGGGGGAGTGCGGATCGCCCTCCACGTCGGTGTAGGCGTGGTGCTTGCGGTGGACGGCGACCCACTGGCGGGGACGGATGCCCGTCGTCACCCACAGCATGACCCGACTGGTCATGGTGACCCAAGGTGACAGGGTGACCGCCCGGTGGGACAGGGCCCGGTGGAGGTAGACAGTGGTGAGGAACAGCGCCACCTGGCAGGTGGCGAGGCCGACGACGACAGCGAGGAGGACGTGGGGCACCCCGTCACGCTAGCTGGCGGCGGTTAGCGTCACGCCATGCCGACGGATGCCGCCGCCGGGCCGGGCGGCGAGGCCGCCAGGATCCAGGTCCCTCCGAGCTGCGACCTGACCCTCGGCATGGTGTGCCGGGACAAGGCGCAGCCCGGGCGCGGCGTGTGGCAGATGGTGGCCGACGAGCGCTTCGCCAACCCGGCTGGGGTCGTCCAGGGCGGGTTCCTGGCCGCCTTCGCCGACTCGGCCATGGGCGCCGCCGTGCTCACGTGGGCCCGGGACCGGGCCGGAGGAGGCCCGGTCCGCTCGGCCAACGCCGAGCTGAAGGTCAGCTTCCTCCGGCCCGTCCGGGTCGGGTCGACCCTCACCTGCAGTGCGCAAGTGCTGTCCGGCGGGAAGAGGGCCGCCTTCGCGGAGGCCGAGGTGACCGACGACGACGGGCGGCTGGTGGCCAAGGCCAGCTCGACCTACCTGGTCGGCCCCCGGTGACATAGGGGGCCCCGCTCCACTGGAGGAGACCGGCCCGGGAGGCCGCTCCACTGGAGGAGACCGGCCCGGGAGGCCGGTCCGGGGACCAGGTCGAGGGCGGGCGGTTGCGCCGGCCCGAGGGAGGGGATAGGAAAAGCGGAGCCGGCGGCCATAGGAGAGCGGTGGCAGAGACGACGACGACGACCAGGTCCGACGACCACGGCATCCCCGAGCTCGGGTCCGAGCTGTGGGAGCTGGTGCTCGCCTACCTGAAGCAGGAGACGCTCCAGCCCATCAAGGGCCTGGGCCGCTACGTCGCGTTCGGCGTCGCCGGCTCCGTGGTGGGGGCCATCGGCCTGGTCCTCCTGGACCTGGCCGGCCTGCGGGCGATGCAGGAGGAGACCGGCACCACCTTCCAGGGCGCCCACTCCTGGATGCCGTACGCGGTGTGCGCCGTCGGCACTCTCGTCATCGTGGCCCTGGCCGGGCTCCGCGTCGTGCGGGGAGGGGGCCGGTCCGGGTGAGCCCGAGGCGGGGGGCCCACGCGCCGAGCAGGGCGCCGGCACGCGGCACCGGGCCCGAGGGCCGGATCACCCGGGCCGACATCGAGGCCAAGCTGCGCCAGATCACCCGTCAGGTGGACCGGACCACGGAGGCAGTCATGCCCAAGGTCCTGCCCGCGGCCGCCGCAGCGGCCGCCGGCCTCGTCGTGCTGGCCTACCTGGTGGGCCGGCGCCGGGGCCGGCGCAAGTCCACCGTGGTCGAGATACGCCGGGTTTGAAGGGCAAGCCGGCCATCGGGGCGAAGGGGGTCGAGCGCCTGCTCGGCCCTCTGGCCCGGCGGGGCCTGCGACGAGGGCTGCTCGGCGGGGACCGGGCCTGGATCGCCGTCTGGGTGGGGGTCACGCTCCTGCGCCGCCTCCGGCGCCCCGGGGCCGACCTCGTGTACTCCGAGCGGCTCCATCCGGGAGAGTCCGTGGTGGTGGCCCACCAGCCGGCTACGCCCAGCCGGCGGGCCAGGCGCCGGGCGGCCCGGGAGCTCCCGGGGGAGGAGCGCTCGGCCCGGGAGGGGGCCGCTCCCGGCTCCGGGGAGCCCGGAGCCGCCGAGCCGGCCTGATGACCGAGAAGGGGTCCGGCGGGAGCGAGCCGGGCGGGGGCGCCGGGAGGGGGCCCGGCGGGGGCGAGCCGGGCGGGGG
>JBOGGR010000148.1:0-1702 GCA_050744025.1 Acidimicrobiales bacterium | reverse complement strand
GGGGAGGACGGGGGCACGGGCCGGCGGACCACGTGCTCGACGGCGCCGTCGGGCCTCACCACGGCGGCACGGATGCCGCTCGTCCCGGCGTCGACGACGAGGATGCTCACGGGTGCGCCCCCTCTATCCGCCGTGTCGGAGAAATGGCAGCGGGTCCCCATCCCCTCCGCGCCCGCTCCCGCCGGCCCCGCCCCCCGCCCCCGGCCCGCTCCCGCTCCCGCCGGCCCCGCCCCCCGCCTCCGGCCCTCCCGCCGCTCACGGCCATGGCGGGGCCCCGAACGGCGAGGCCAGCCCCAGCTTGCCGGGATTGAGTATGCCGGCCGGGTCGAGGGCGGCTTTGAGCGACTGCAGGACCCCGAAGCCCGCCCCGAGGCCCTCGGGGAGCCAGGGGCCCCGGTTGAGCCCGATCCCGTGGTGGTGGCTGATGGCCCCGCCAGCCGCCAGCGTGGCGGCCATCACCGCCCCCCATGCCCTCCGGTAATAGGCCTCGGCCCAGGCCGGGTCGCCGGTCCCGTCTGCCGGCCGGCCGGCGAACGTGAAGTAGAGGCAGGCACCGCCCGGGTAGGCGTGGGACTGGTGGGCCGAGGCCCCGAGTGTGCCCTCGACAGCGGCCAGCCCGTCGACGCCGGCCCGGTACAGGTCGAGGAGGGCGGACCAGCGGGCGGCAACCTCGACGGTGTCGACCACGATCCCCTTGGCGGCGAGGGCGCCGAGGTCGGCCACGTCGTTGCGGGTGGCCAGCCACCTCCCGACCAGCTCGTCGTCGAGGGGCCGGCCGCCCTCGGCCCGGCACTCCTCGGCCAGGACGCCCATCGCCGGCCCCACCAGGGCCCGGTCCCCCTCGTCCAGGGCGATCAGCAGCGCCGGCTCGGCGGCGCCGAAGCGGCGGGCCGCCTCGGCCGCGTCGTGGAGGCGGAGGACCGCTGGGGTGGCGTCCCGGCGCAGGGTGCGCCGGCAGGCCTCCAGGCCGGCCCCGAAGGACGGGAACGCCCAAGCGGCCCGCTCCTCGGCCTGAGGGACCGGGTGGGCCCGCAGCCGGGCCCGGGTGATGACCCCGAGCGTGCCCTCGCTGCCGACGAAGGCCTGCGTCAGGTCGGGCCCTACGGCCGCCCGCGGGGCCCGGCCGCCGGTCTCGACCGCCCGGCCGTCGGCCAGGACCACCTCGACGCCGGCCACGATGTCCTCGATCTTGCCGTAACGGGTCGAGTACTGCCCGGCCGACCGGCACGCCAGCCAGCCGCCCACCGTGGAGATGGCCACGGACTGGGGCCAGTGCCCGATGGTGAGCCCGTGGCCGGCGCGCACGCCGTCCTCGAGGTCGGTGCCGAAGGTCCCGGCAGCCACGTCCACCAGGAGCGAGTCGTCGTCTACCTCGAGGATCCCGGACAGCGCGCAGAGGTCGAGTGCCAGCCCCCCGAAGACGGGGAGACTGCCCCCGCACACGCCGCTGCGCCCGGCCATCGGGGTCACGGGGACCCGGGCCTCGTTGCACAGGCGGAGCACGCCAGCGACCTGGGCGGCGTCGGCGGGCCGGGCCACCGCCGACGGCAGGGCCGGGACCTGGCCTGCCTTGGCCCAGTGGATCGCGAGAGGCCACCAGTCCCGGGCCGCCTCGGCCCGGGACTGGTCGCCGGCGTCGACCTCTGCGCACACCCCCCGGAGCCGGGACAGCAGGCCCTCCCCGATCTCGACGGTCGCGGCC
>JBOGGR010000147.1:0-16155 GCA_050744025.1 Acidimicrobiales bacterium | reverse complement strand
GTGCGTGCACGACCGCTGCGCGCTCGCCCCACGGGCCCAGGCGGGCGGTGGCGGCCGTCACCGCCTCCCCGTCCCTGTCCAGCCCGAGGACCGACAGGTGGGGATGGGCGGCGAGGATGGCGGCCGCGTGCCCCCCGCCGCCGACGGTGGCGTCGGCCACCAGGCCGGCGGGGGCCGGACCGAACAGCTCCACCACCTCGGCCAGCATGACCGGGCGGTGCTCGAACGCCTGGCTCATCCGCAGCCCCTCGACAGGCAGGGCGCCGTCGGGTTTTCTCTCCGATCGACTCAGATGGAAGTGGGCGGAGTAGGAGTCTTCCACCGTGCCAATCGAGGGGCTGCGCACGAGCCGGGCGCACTCGGGAGGCTTCGCGTCCTCGGGGGGGCTCGCGTCCCGAGTGCCCCCACGAGCCAGGTGCATACTTGCGGTCATGGTGCGAGGCCTCCGTCCCCGCTGTTGTCGACGGGGCGGCCCGGCTCGACCCTCTCCTCCCAGGTGCCCGGGTCCCACAGCTCGACCCGGTCGATGGCCCCGACGACCAGCACGTCCCCGGTCAGCCGGGCGAGCTCCCGCAGCCGGACCGGGATGGGCATGCGGCCCTGGCGGTCCACCTCCACCTCGTGGCACCAGCGCGCCCACCGCCGGACGGCGTTGCGGGCGTCGACGCCCGATGCCGCCATCTCCTGCTTGGCCACCATCTGGGCCTCGAACTCCTCGGGGGCCCACAGGGCCAGGCAGCCCTCGTCGTCCCTGGCCAGGTAGCCCCCGTGCTCGAACGGGCTCCGGAACTTCACCGGCAGGATCACCCGCCCCTTGTCGTCGAGGGAGTGCTCGAAGGATCCGAAGAATCTCGCCGCCGCCAACTGCTTCCACCGTGCTCCCGACTTGGATCCGAGGGCGCTCCCCCCCGTGCCATTTGCCTCCACCCTACGCCCGATTTCACCACCGGTCAACCCCCGGGCCACCCCAGGCACCGTCGCCGCGACCGATGTCCGGTAGGTGGTCAGCGCGAGTTGCCTGGCATTTGACAAGTCCTGTGGCCGTGAGGGGCCTCGCACGGTAAGATGGAGTCGGCCGCCGGTCCCGATGAGCCTCAGGGCGAGACCGGGGGCCTACGGGAGCGAGCGCACAGGAGCTGAGGAGAGTGGGAGTGAAGGTGGCCATCGCCGCGCCGCACGGGAGAGCCGGCACCTGCGAGCCCTGGGAAGAGCTCTTCGCCCGGCGCACCCGAGCAGGCGTCGGCGCCGAGATCGCCGAGATCATCGCCCAGTCCTCGGCGCCCGGCGTGATCTCGTTCTCGGGAGGGTTCCCCGACCCGTCGACCTTCCCCGCCGCTGCGCTGGGCGACCTGCTGGACAAGGTGTCGCGGGACCCGGCAGCCGTCCAGTACGCCCCCTCCGGCGGCCTGCCGGGCACACGGGAGTGGCTGCGCGACCGGCTGGGGCACCTGGAGGGACGCCGGCCGGAGGAGAGCGAGCTCATCGTCACGAGCGGCGGGATCGAGGGGCTCCAGCTGGTGTCCAGGAGCCTCCTCGATCCGGGCGACCTGGTCGTCGTCGAGGCGCCGTCGTACCTCGGGGCCATCATGGCCTTCCGCGGCTTCGAGGCCGAGGTGGCGGGCGTCCCGCTCGACGACGAAGGCATGGATGTCGGCGCCCTGGCACGACTGCTCGCCGCTCGCCGTCCCAAGCTCGTCTACACGATCCCGGACTTCCAGAACCCGGCCGGGGTCAGCATGGCGACCGGGCGGAGGGCGGAGCTGGTCGAGCTGGCGAGGCGCCACGGTGTGCTCGTCGTCGAGGACGTCGCCTACCGGGAGCTCGGCTTCGGGGGCGCCCGCAGGCCGAGCCTCTGGGCCCTGGGCCCGGAGGTCACGGTGCAGCTCGGGACCTTCTCCAAGACCTTCACCCCGGGCTTCCGCATGGGGTGGGCCGCCGGGCCGCCGGCTGTCGTCGCCCAGCTGCTCGTCGCCAAGCAGACCAGCGACCAGTGCACGGGAGCATTCGGGCAGAGGCTGCTGGAGGAGCTCGGCCGGTCGGGTCAGCTCGACCGGTCGGTGGAGGTCGCCCGCCGGCTCTACGCGGGCCGGTGGGGGCGGCTGCGACCGGCGCTGGAGCGCTTCCTCCCGGAGGCGGCCAGCTTCAGCCGCCCCGGCGGGGGCTTCTTCACCTGGGTGACGGTGCCGGGCCGGGACACGTCGGCCCTCGCGGGCGCCGCCCTGGCCAACGGGGTCGCCTACGTGCCCGGAGCCCACTTCTACGCCGACGGCCGGGGCGGCGACCAGCTCCGCCTCTCGTTCAGCAACCTGGCGGACGACGAGACCGAGCTCGGGGCGAAGCGGCTGGGCGAGGTCCTGGCCGGGACCGGCGGGGCCGCCAGGACTACGGTCAGCTAGCCATGTGCGAGCTCATGGCCGTGGCCACGCCCGAGCCGCGACCCTTCAGCACCTTGGCGGGCCTGGCGACCAGCCTCGAGCGCTACGGGGTCGCCGGCTTCGGCTGGGGCGTCGCGTGGCTGGACGGGGAGGGACAGGTCTGCTGCGTGCGGGGCCTCGGACGCTTCGCGGAGGAGGGGGCGACCGACGACGAGCTCGGCGAGCGCCGCTCGACGCGCTTCCTCGTCCACCTTCGCCGGCCGAGCCGGCTGTCCACGGTCCAGATGGCCGACACGCAGCCCTTCGTCGACGACGGTCGCGGCGCCTTCTGCCACAACGGCTTCCTCGCCCGGGCCGAGGAGCTCCGGCCCGAGTTCTCCCACGAGCTGGAGGGGCGAGCCGACAGCGAGGTGGGCTGGGCCCTCTTCCGCCGGGAGCGGGGCGCCGGCGCCGGCGTCCCGGAGGCGCTGCGGGCCGTCGACGACGCCTTCGGCGGATCGGTCAACCTCGGGTACCTCGGGTCGGACGGGCTCCTGGTCGCCTATGCCAGGAGCGCCACCAACGCGACGTGGCGGTTCGCCCTGGACGGCGCGGCCGTCGCCGCCACGGCGCTCCACTCCGACGACGAGTCGCTCTTCGATCTCGTCTTCGGCGCCGCCACGGACGCCCGACCGGTCGAGCCGGGGACGGCCGAGGTCGTCGGCGCCCCCACCGTCGCGGCCGTGGGCCACTCGGGCGAAGGAGCGGGGAGATGAAGGTGCCCGAGGTGCCCCGTGGGATCGGCCAGGCGGGCATCGTTGCCGAGCACGACCTCTTGAGCGCCGAGCAGCTGCAGGCCGGCGCCGAGAGCGCAGCCGTGGTCTCCGAGCAGGAGCTGCGGACCATCCGGATGATCTGGGTCGACCAGCACGGGGTGCCGCGCTGCAAGTTCGTGTCGGCTCCCGACTACGTCGCCTCGCTCGAGAACGGGATCGACTTCTCCGGGGCGCTCTTCAGCATGGACAGCGCCAACCACGTCTTCCCGCCGCTCTTCGCCCCGGGCGGCGGGTTCGACATCCCCGAGCTCACCGGCTTCCCCGACGTCGTGCTGGTGCCCGACCCGCGCACCTTCCGGGTGCTCCCGTGGGCCGACCGCACCGGCTGGGTCGTCACCGACCCCTACTTCACGAGCGGGGATCCGGTCCCGCTCGACACGCGCCGCCTGCTCCGCCTGCAGCTCGAGCGCGCCGCCGAGGCCGGCTACGGGCTCGTCTCGGGCCTCGAGGTCGAGTTCTACATCTTCCGGGCCGACTCCGACCGCATCGAGCTGGACCAGACCGGCTGGCCCCCGCCCCCGCCAGTCGTGAGCACGGTCGAGCAGGGCTACCAGTACCTCTCCGAGGTGCGCCTCGACGGGCTGAGCTGGGTCCTCGAGCCACTCCGGGACGCCCTCTTGGACGTCGGGCTCCCGCTCCGGTCGATCGAGGACGAGTGGGGCCCCGGTCAGGTCGAGATCACCTTCGACCCGCTCCCCGGCCTCGACACGGCCGATGCCATGGTGCTGTTCCGCTCAGCAGCGAAGCAGATCTGCCACCGCCTCGGCCTCCATGCATCGTTCATGTGCCGGCCGGCCCTCCCGAACATCTCCTCGAGCGGCTGGCACCTCCACGAGTCGCTTCGTGACCTCGAGACCGGTGAGAACGCGTTCGTGAGCGACGATCCAGCCGAGACCCTCTCGCCCGTCGGCCGCGGCTTCCTCGCCGGGCTCATCGAGCACGCGATCCCGATGACCGTCTTCACCACGCCGACCATCAACGGGTACAAGCGCTACAAGCCCTACTCCTTCGCACCGGACCGAGCCGGCTGGGCGGTGGAGAACCGGGGCGCCATGATCCGCGTGCAGGGCGTGCCGGGCGAGAGGGGGACGCACCTGGAGAACCGGCTCGGCGAGCCCGCCGCCAACCCGTACCTGTACCTCGCTGCCAACCTGGCCGCCGGGATGGACGGCGTGAAGCGCAACCTCCGGCCGCCCCCGGCCGTCGAGGCCGACCCGTATGCCGGGGACGCGCCGCTGCTCCCGGCGAGCCTCTGGGAGGCGGTCGCCGCCCTCGAGGAGGACCGCTTCTTCGCCTCGGAGTTCTCCGACCGGTTCGTCAGGTTCGTGACGACGATGAAGCGCCACGAGATCAGCCGATTCCTCGGCGAGGTCACCGACTGGGAGATGCGCGAGTACTTCGGGTTCTATTGAGCGCGGCTAACCCGGCCCCGCCTCGCCCCCGGCGAGCAGCGCGTCGATGAGGTCGACGTCGAAGACCTTCGGCGGGATCGTCCCGAGGCTGATGTAGCTCTCGCTCCTGTTGATCCCCGGGAGGTTCCAGATCCGCTCGAAGAGCACCTCTCGAAGGTGCTGATGGTCGCGAAGGCACAGGCGGACCAGGATGTCCTGAGGACCGGTGATCACCTGGGCGTCCTCGACCTCGGGAAGGGCGGCCAGGGCGGACAGGAGCCTCTGCTGAGGGCCTCCCTGCACCGTGGCGAGCCCTATGTAGACGATCAGCGGGTAGCCGAGCTTCCGCCAGTCGATGTCCACCCGGTAGCCGCGGATCACCCCGAGCCGCTCGAGCCGCGCCAGCCGGTCCGCCACGGCAGGGGCGGACATCCCCACCTCACGGGCGAGGCGGCGTTGGGAGAGGCGGGCGTCACCGGCGAGGCAGCGAAGGATGAGGAGATCGACGGCGTCCACGGCGGCGGGGAGGCGCCGCGGGCCCTCCTCGATCGGCTGTGCCGCGTCTGATCGAGTCAATTGCAAGCACCTCCAGCCTGAGCGTACCACGGGACAAGGCCCGCGCCCGGCCGTGGGCCTTGCGAATGCATGCCGCTCGCGCTAGACACCTTCCGGCATGATCACGCCCACCCAGGCGCCGAGGTGGCCGCCAGATCCCGGAGCAGGCCCCAGGCCGTGGACCTCCAGCTGAGGCAGAAGCGTGCCGTGGTCACCGGCGGGTCGAAGGGGATCGGCAGGGCGGTAGCCGAGGAGCTGGTGGCCGAAGGCGCCGTCGTGGCGATCTGCTCCCGCCACCAGGGCGAGCTGGAGGAGACGGCCTCGGAGCTGCGCGCCGGCGGCGGGGAGGTGACCGCTCTCCCCTGCGACGTCACCGACGCCCGGCAGGTCGCCAGCTTCGTGGCCACATGCGCGGAGGCGATGGGGGGCATCGACGTCCTCGTCAACAACGCCGGGGGCGCCCGCCCCGGATCGTTCGCCACCTTGAGCGACGTCGACTGGCAGGCGGACCTCGAGATCAAGCTGCTCTCCCAGATCCGTTGCACGAGAGAGGCGCTCCCCCACCTCCGCCAGAGCGCCTCGCCCTCCGTTGTCGGCATCAATGCCGTCTATGGCAGGTACCCCGACCCGGCGTTCTTCGCAACGACGGTGATCCGCGCCGCCTGCCTCAGCTTCTCCAAGGTGCTGGCCCAGGAGGTGGGCCGTGACGGCGTGCGCGTGAACAGCGTCAACATAGGGTTCGTCGACACGCCCCAGTGGGTCAACATCCACGCCCGCCGGGCACCCGACGTCGGCTACGAGGAGTTCCTCACCACGCTCGCCGAGCAGGAGGTGCCGCTCGGGCGCTTCGGTCGAGTCGACGAGGTCTCGGGGCTGGTGGCCTTCCTCGCCAGCCCGCGGTCGACCTACATCACCGGGGCCTCGATCGATGTCGCCGGAGGCATGGGAAAGTACGTCTGAGCGCTGCCGGCAGGGCGCACTGTCCGAGAGGAGCATGAGATGGCGCTCGTGCGATACATCGAAGAGGAAGAGGCGACAGGGGTCGTCAAGGAGGTCTACGCCGAGATCCTCGAGTCGCGCCACCTCGAGCGCGTCCCGAACTTCTGGAAGGCGATCGCCAACGACCCGGAGTACCTGCGCAACGAGTGGACGAAGCTCCAGACGATCATGTCGAGCGGGTCCATCGACCGGAAGGTCAAGGAGATGATCGCAGTGGCGGTCTCGGCCACCAACAGCTGCGACTACTGCACCCGCAGGCACACCGACGCGCTGCGCGCCCTCGGGGTCGGCGACGCCGAGCTCGTCGAGCTCCTCTCCGTGGTGGACTTCTTCAACGGCTCCAATGCCGTCGCCACGGGACTGAAGGTCGAGTACGAGCCTCCCGTGCCGAAGCCGGCCCGGTGAGCGCCGGCCCGGACGCCCGGGCCCGGCACCAGCCGGTCCCGTCCCGGCGCTTCGGCACGCCGAGGTGATCGAGGTCGAGCTGCCCCTGCTGGCGCCGTTCGTGACTCGGCGGGATCTCCGCATCGCTCGAGATCCACGACCTCTGCGTGGCCCACGGGGTCCCGCTCTGGTGCGGCGGGGGCCCGGCGCCGGTCCGAGCTGCTGCCAGGGGACGCCCAGCGGGCCCCTCAGGGGATGCCGTAGACGACCCGGGCGTTCCGATCGAAGATCAGCTCCTCTGTCTCCTGGGCCCAGCCGGCGCCGGCTCCGGCATCCCGGAGCCGGCGGGCGACCACGGGCCACGCCGAGCGGAGCACCTTGCAGCCGAACCAGTGGGTCTCGGGGGTGCCGTGCCCGTCGCTGCCCAGCAGCACCTGCTCCCGGGGGGCGAGACCGATCAGCCGCAGCAGGCGGTCCGCGGTGTGCAGGGGGGCGAAGAGGTTGGAGAGCGAGAGCTCGACCAGGACGTTCGGGCGCACGGTCGCCAGGAAGGCCGCCTCCTCCAGGTACGGGAAGGCTCCGTGGATGAGGACGACCGTCGCCGCGCTCCCCTCGGGCGTGCGGAGCACCTCCTCCAGGAGCAAGGGGCTCGACTCGGCCAGTCGGATGTCGGCGTCGCCGAACCCGCAGTGGACCTGCAGCGGCAGCCCGAGGTCGGCCGCCCGGCCGAGCACGGTCCGAAAGACCAGGTCCCGCAGCGCCTTGGCCCGGCGGCGCACCGCCTCGGGCGGCCCCACCGGGCCGGCGGGCGCCGGGCCCGCAGGGGGCACCGGGCCGGCGGAGGGCACCGGCGCCGCGCGCAGCGACCGCTCGGCCGCGGCTTTGTCGGCTCCGGGGTCGACGGCCAGTCCGGTGCGATAGGCGATGACCGTCTTGAAGGCGACCGCGCCGGCCTGGGCCGCCTGGCCCATGAACCCTTCCACCGCCTCGACGACCTCGCCGGCGCCGGCGCCACCGGCGATGAGGCCGTCGAGGAGAGGCTCGATGCGCGCCATCTCGTAGACGGGCCGGCCGGCCACCCCGGCGTAGGCCGAGACCGGGGGAGCGTCCGCACCTGGGGCCGCCGCCCGGTCCATGACCATGGCGGCCACGCCTGGGTCGTCGAGAAGGAGGCGCACATAGCCGGCCCAGTCCTCGGCGGCCCGGGCATCGCGGGTCGGGCCGAGCTCCTCGGGCCGGCAGCCGAGGAGCTCGGCCAGCTGGCCGGTCAGGAGCTCCTGGAAGAGGCGGCCGCCGGCCTCCCGGACCGCCCCTGCACCCCGGTACCCGGGGGAGGCAGGGGTCCTCAGGCTGATGCCGGCTGGATCGAACGGGGTGAAGGAAAGGGGGAAGGGGTGGACGTGATCGTCGATCACCGCACGAGGCCGGTGGCGGGATCGGTCTCGAGGTGAACGCCGACCAGGTCCCCACCCTCGGACGGCTCCTCCTCGCCGAGGATGGAGCCGATCCGCCCGATCGAGTCCGGGCGCCGGAGGACGAGCACGCCGAGGACCACCAGGCCGATCAGCAGCCAGGCGACGGCCACGTAGGGCGCGGCGTTGATCGGCGCCGGCGGCGCGGGGTAGACCGACCCGTACCAGGCGGCGCCGAAGATGACGGCGCCGACTATCGGGACGAGCCCGTGCAGGACGGGGTTGAAGCGGCGGCTCGTGCGCTTGAAGAAGACCACGCCACCGAAGCAGAGCCCGATGTAGACGAGGATCACCGCAAGCGTGCCTATGGTCGCCATGACGTCGTAGACGGTGAAGGCGTCGCCGCCGAGCGCCTTGCTGCCGAAGCCGAAGCCGACGACGATGGCGATGACCGTCGCCAGGGCGGCCAGGGTGACCGTGGCGTTGACGGGGGTCTCGAATCGCGGGTGGGTCCGGCTGAACCAGCGTGGGAGCACGCCCTCCCGCCCCATGGCGAAGAGCGTGCGGCCGCTCGCGGTCGCGCACGCCACCGAGACCACGAAGGCGGAGAAGAGGGCGCCTATCTGCACGAGGTCGCTCATCGCGCTGCCCACGTACTTGGCGGCCACGCCGGCGAACCCGTTGTTCACCCAGGGCGCAGGGTTCTTGGCCAGCGCACCGACGCCGTAGCCGATCGTCGTCGCGTACGTGGTCCATACGTAGAAGGCGATCGCGAAGAGCACTGCCGCGCCGACAGCGATCGGGATCGCCCGGCGCGGGTTGGCCGTCTCCTCGCCGAAGTCGGCCGCGGTCTCGAAGCCGATGAAGGAGGTGACCCCGAGGATCAGCCCGTAGAACACGCCGTGGAAGCCGCCGGTGACGGTGTGGGAGAACGTGAACGCTCCCCCGGCCTGGCCGTGGGCGCCTCCCTTGGCCGTCACGACGACGTCGACGATCACGAACACCGCCACTGTCAGGATCCCGATCAGCAGCTGGACCCTCGTCGTCACGTAGATCCGGATCACCGTGAGCACCACCAGAAGGCCCATCCCCATGAGGAAGAACCAGAACCACCAGTTGCCCGAGAGACCGAGCAGGCTCGCCGACAGCGCCCCGACTCCGGCCATCGTCATCGGCACGAAGCAGAGGAACCCGAAGGCGTAGAGCCAGCCGGCCATGAAGCCGGAGCGCTTGCCGAGGCTGCGGCTTATGTAGGTGTAGGCGTAGCCGGCCCCGGCCATGCGGCGGGTGAAGCCGATCACGACGACGGCGAGGGCCAGGCAGGCGATCCCGCCGAGGAGGAAGGCGAGCGGCGTCGAGCCGCCGGCCACCGCGGCGACGCCGCCGGTGTTGAGCTGCATCGCCATCGCAGGCGAGAGCACCGAGATGCTGATGGCGACGGCCCCCCAGGTGCGCAGCGACCCCTTGGCCAGCTGGGGCCGGCCGCCGACGTCCGCCGCCGGCGACGCACCGCCGGAGCCGGCTCCCACCCTCCCGAGCCCCACCGTCCCGACGCTCGTGCTCTTGCTGAGAAAGCCTGTCATCGGCCCTCCTGGAAATGAGCGCCGGACCGGGCGCCGCGGTGACATGGTCCCCCTGGCCGGCGCCCTCTCACGGCGACCGCCCGCCCATCCAGGGGCGAGGCTACTCTGCACCTCCCAGCATCAAATGTCAAGCGCAGATCGCCACGAACCTGGCTACTGGAGGCATCTAGGCCTCTAGGGCCTGGTGCTTGCGGGCGTGCTCGAGCAGGCTCCTGCGGGGCGGGTTGAAGACGTCCACCTCGCGGCACCCCGTCTCCCCGGTCCATGCGGCATGGGGGACCCAGGGCGGGACGACGGCCACGTCGCCCCTCCCCATCGTGCGCACCTCCCCGTCGAGATCGAACTGGAGCTCCCCCTCCAGGACCAGCACGATCTGCTCCTCCTCGTGGGCGTGGCGGGGGGCCAGGGTGCCCGGCTCGAACGAGACGAAGTTCAGCATCGTCGCCTCGCCGAGCACCGGCCGGAAGCCCAGCCCCTCCACGAACTGCACCTCGGGGATCCGGCTCACGTCGACGAAGCGCCCCGGGGCCGTGGCGGTGCTCTCACCGACTGGGGTGAAGTGCTCCTGCGCGTCGGCCATGGGCCTCCTCCGTCCTCGTCCCGTGCACGGTTGAAAGCCGTGGCCGGTCAGGTCGTGTGGCTCTCCGGCTGGTGCCTGATCTCGGCCACGGCCTCCTTGACCTCGGCCGCAGCGTCCTTCATACCCTCCTTCAGCTCCTCCTTGGGGGACTTGCCACCCTCGTCGACCCCCTTCTTGAACTCGTGGGAGGCCGACCCGAGGGACCGGGCCAGCTTGGGGAGCTGGCTGCTCCCGAAGAGGAGGGCGACGATCCCCAGCACGATCAGGAGGTCGTAGCCTTCGAGAAAGCCGAGCAGCATGTGAACTCTTTTCTCCGACGGACACGCCCCGTTCCAAGCGTTCTTGCAGGACGCTCTCGAAAGGATACGCCATCCGAGCCGGCGCCGGCCCCCGCCGGCCGAGATGGGTTGTCAGGGAAGGGCGTCCAGGAGGGCGGCCTCGATCATGGCGGCAGTGACGGGTGGGCAGCCCGGGCGCGCCCCCAGCGGGGCTGCCGCCGCCTCGAGGGCAGCGACCGCCTCCTCGGCCTGCCCCCCGGCCAGGGCGAGCAGGTCCACCGTGCGCCGAGCTTCCAGGGCGAGGACGGCTGCGCAGTGGAACACGGCACCCTCTCGGGTGCGCCGCTGGGAGAGGCCCACGACCTTGCGGCCGTCCACGGTGACCTCGCCCGGCCCCAGCCCGGCGAAGCAGATGCGCCCCGACCAGGGCGTGCGCACCAGACCGCCCCGGTGCACCAGAGAGGGCCCGAGGCCGAGCCGGTCCAGGACGCCGGCCCAGAGCTGGCCCACCCACCAGAAGGCCCGGCCCACGTCGGCGTCCCACAGCCGGTCGCCGGCCGGGACCGTGATGTCGACCCAGACCGTCCGACCGGGCACCACGAGCACCGCCCCGCCCCCGCTGCGCCGGCGGGCCACCTCCACCCCGGCCCCGGCCGCCCGCTCCCGGTCGACGTCCCGGTCGGGCTGGGCGCTGCCCAGCACGAGAGCCGGCCGGGCGCAGTCGCACAGCCAGGCTCCCCGTCCCACGCCGGCGGCCCACGGGTCCCGGCCGTGCAGGTCGCCCGCCCGGCCGCGGAGGCGCCCAACCGACCACCCGCCGCCTCCCTCGCGTCCCGGGCACGAGTCGTGGCCGGCGCAGGCGATCCCCCCACCGCCCGCGACCGGCCACGATGTGGCGTGGATCATAGGTCCGGGCCGGCCCCGGCACAGGTCGGGCTATGCCGACAGGGACGCCGAGGCGAGGTAGGGCTCCCAGTCGGGCCGGACCCCGCCGCCGGCGAGGAGCCAGGTGCGCTCCCTCGGCTGGAACGGCAGCCGGCGCAGGGTGAGGCCGGTCTCGGTCAGGAGCCGGTCCTCCTTGCGGGTGTTGCACGGCCGGCAGGCCGCGACCACGTTGTCCCACGTGTGGGTCCCGCCCCGGCTGCGGGGGATCACGTGGTCGATGTTCTCGGCCGTCGCCCCGCAGTACTGGCAGCGATGGCCGTCCCGGGCGAACACGGCTCGCCGGTTGAGCGCGACGCGCCGCTGGTACGGGACCCTGACGTAATAGCTGAGCCGGACGACGGACGGCTCGGGAAACGCGGCCCGCTCGGAACGGAACAGGCGCTCGGTGGCGTGCACCAGCTCCGCCTTCTCGGACAGGAGCAGCAGCAGGGCCCGGCGGGAGGGCACCACCGCCAGGGCCTCGTAGGTGGCGTTCAGCACCAGGGACCGGCTCAACGACCTACCCCCCGGATGCTCCCCGCGGGCCGCCCGCGCCGGACCTCACCGGCGGCGTCCGCGTCACGGGTAGTGGAACCGGCAAGCCCATCGGCGACGAGGTTAGCGCGGCCGGCCGGGACGGCTCCTGCACCATTCCAGCCAGGACACCACGTCGCCGCCACGCACGGGCCCGTCCCGACGTCCAGTGGCGCATTCCAAGCGGAATCCCAGCCACGCCTCCGCCGGCACCGGCAGGGGCGGCCACCGGCGCCACCATCCGGGGCGGGCCGTGGCCAGCACCGAGGTGAGGGCCGTGGGCCACAGGTCGGGGCGCCGGGCAACGGCGCCCGCCACCGCCAGGAGCTCAGCCGCAGGGAGCGGGCCGGCGGTGCTCCCCGGCCGGCCTCCCGGGCCGGCGGCGGCTGACCGGACGCCCATCCCCCAGATCGTAGCCCGGGCCCCGGGCACCGACGGGCTGCCGCGGCCGATTCGCCGCCGCCTCCCCGTCGTGATGCTATGATGTGGTGATGCGGACGACTCTCGACCTGGACGCCGACGTCCTCGGTGCGGCCCGTGCACTCTCCCGGGTGGACGGCCGCTCCCTCGGGCGGGTCGTGTCCGACCTGGCCCGGCGAGGCCTGGCCCCGAGCGGGACGACCACAGAGGTCGACGGCAGGATCCCCGTGTTCCGGGTGGGGCCCGACGCACCGGTCATCACCGACCAGATGGTCCAAGCCGGATTGGAGGACCCCTGACGGACCTCCTCGACGTGAATCTCCTGATGAGCCTGGCCTGGCCCAACCATGTGCACCATCGGCCGGCCCGAGCGTGGTTCGGCAGACGTCGAGGTTCGTGGGCCACCACCCCGGTCACGGAGAGCGGGTTCGTGCGGGTGTCGTCCAATGGCGCCGCCATCCCCACGGCCGTCCGCCCGGGCGAGGCCCTGGCCCTCCTCGGCCGCCTGCGCGAGGCCCGGAGGCACGTCTTCCTGCCCGACGACGTGCAGCTCGTCGTCGCGGATTACGTGGCACCCGAGCTGATCGTCACCCACCGGGACGTCACAGACGCCCACCTGCTAGCGCTCAGCCGGCGCCACGGGGCCCGCTTGGCCACCTTCGACCGCGGGGTGCTCCGCCTCGCGGGCGACGCCGGCGACGTGGTGCTCGTCCCGGGCTGACCGCCGCCGGCCGGCCAGGCCGACGCCGCTGGCGGCCCCCTATGCGGTGGCGGACGCGGCTGGCGGCTCCTGTGCGGTGGCGACCGGTTCCGGCGTCACCGGCCGACCAGGCCACGCCGGGCCACCGCCGCCGCCCCGATCAACGGCCCGTCGGCCCCCCGCCCGGCCGGGACGATCCGGGCCCCGGCCGAGAAGGAGAGGCGAGCCAGGGCGGAGAGCTCGGCCTGGGCGGCGGCGAAGAAAGGGGCGCCGAAGCCCAGCGCCACCCCGCCGGCCACCACGGCGAGGTCGACGTCCAAGAGGTTGGCCACCGAGGCAACGGCACGCCCGAGGAGCGTGCCGGCCCGGGACACCACCGGCGGAGGGGCCTCGGCCGGCGGCCTGCCGGTGAGGGCGGCGATGGCTGTGCCCGAGGCCTCTGCCTCCAGGCAGCCCCGGCCGCCGCACCCGCAGGGCCGGCCGCCCGGGACGACGACGACGTGGCCGATGTGGCCCGCGTTGCCGGCCCTGCCGTCGAGGAGCCGGCCGCCGAGCACGATGCCGCCCCCGACGCCCGTGGACACGACCACGGCCAGGAAGTCGGAGCGGCCAGCTGCGGCCCCGACCCAGCCCTCGCCGAGTGCCAGGGCCTTCCCGTCGACGTCGACGAAGACCGGCAGGCCGAGGGCCTCCTGGAGGCGGCGGCGGAGCGGGAAGCCGGCCCGCCAGGCCGGGACGTTGACGGGCGAGACCGTCTCGCCGCCCGGGGTCATCGGGGCCACAGAGCCGACCCCGCAGGCCTCGGGCAGGGGCCATCCCAGCTCCTCTCCTCGGCGGAGGACCTGGGCGGCAAGGCCCGCCACGGCCGCGAAGAGCTCCTCGGGGTCCTCGCCGGCGGGAGTGGGCACCCGACGGGACGCAGCCAAGGATGCCGTTTCGCTGACGAGGCCAGCCGCCACCTTGGTCCCGCCGATGTCGATTGCGAGGCAGGCGCTCACGGGGTGGAACCTACCTTCGAGGTGCCGGAGGCCGCCCGGGGCATATAGGGTTTGGGGGCCGCAGGCCGAGAGAAGGGGCAGGCATCACGTTGGTCAGGCAGCGAGCTACGACGGCCCACGACTTCGAGCTGGCGGAGTGCTTCGAGGCCATCGTCGGCAACGTCGAGCGGGTGATCCAGGGCAAGGACGACGTCATTCGCCTGGCCCTGGTGTGCCTCATGGCGGAGGGGCACCTCCTCATCGAGGACGTGCCCGGGGTGGGGAAGACCAGCCTCGCCAAGGCGCTCGCCCTGTCGCTGGACTGCCGGTGGCAGCGCATCCAGTTCACCCCCGACCTGCTCCCGTCGGACGTGACCGGCGTGACCGTGTACAGCCGGTCCCAGGAGACCTTCGAGTTCCGGCCCGGCGGCATCTTCGCCAACATCGTGCTCGGCGACGAGATCAACCGCGCCTCACCGAAGACCCAGTCCGCCCTCCTCGAGGCGATGGAGGAGGGCCAGGTCACGGTGGACACCACGACCTACCGGCTGCCGGCGCCGTTCATGGTCATAGCCACCCAGAACCCGATCGAGCACGAGGGCACCTACCCCCTCCCCGAGAGCCAGCTCGACCGCTTCCTGATGCGGGTGGAGGTCGGCTACCCGTCCCGGGGGGCGGAGGTGTCCATGCTGGAGGCCCACGCCTCGGCCCGGGTGATCGACGGTCTCGGCCCTGTGGCCAAGCCCGAGGACGTCGACGCCATGGTGGCGGCCACCCGCAGCATCTACGTCGCCCCCGGGCTGAAGGGCTACATCGTGGACCTGGCCGACGTGACCCGGTCCCACCCCGACCTGGCCCTCGGCATGTCGCCCCGCTCCACCCTGGCCCTGCTCCGGGCGTCCCGGGCCTGGGCCGCGTCCCAGGGCAGGGACTACGTGATCCCCGACGACGTGAAGGCCATGGCCCGCCCCGTCCTGTCCCACCGCCTGATGCTGTCCGCCGAGGCCCAGATCGCGGAGGGCGACCCCGGGCGGGTTCTGGACGACATCCTGGGGCGCCTCCCGGTGCCGGCGGCCCGATCCCAGGGCTGACGTGCCCACCCGGCGGGGCTGGGAGGTGGCGGTGGCCAGCGCCGCCATCATCGGCCTGGGCCGGGTCCTCGGCCTGGTCGGCCTGTACGCGATCGGCACGGCCGGCATCCTGCTCACCCTGGTCACGCTCGCCTGGGTGAGGCTCCACCGCTTCGACCTCGACGCGGCCAGGCGGGTGCGGCCGGCCCGGGTGCACGTGGGGGACACGGCCCGGATCGAGCTCGTGGTGCACAACCGGGCCAGCCGGCGGTCGCCGCTCCTCATGGCTTCGGACCCCTTCGAGGACGGGCGGAGGGTGGCCCGGTTCCTGCTGGCCGCCCTCTCACCGGGAGAGAGGGGCCAGGCCGCCTACCGCCTCCCGACCGGGCAGCGGGGCGTCCACCGGCTGGGGCCGCTCCACCTGGAGCTGCGAGACCCGTTCGGCCTGGCCTCCTCCTCCACCCGGGCAGCCGGCGTGACCCGTCTCACCGTGCTCCCGAAGGTGGAGGCCGTCCTCCCGCCTCCGGCGGGCCTCGGGGGGGAGCCGCACGCGGGTGTCGACCACCCGTCGTTCCGGGGCCAGCGGGGAGAGGACTTCTACGCCCTGCGCCCCTACGCCGTGGGAGACGACCTGCGGCGGGTCCACTGGCCCTCCACGGCCCGCCTCGGCGAGCTGATGATCCGCCAGGACGAGCTGCCGTGGCAGGACCGCGCCACCGTCGTCCTCGACCTCCGGCGGGCCGTCCACTCCCCCGCCTCACTCGAGCTGGCGGTCTCGGCGGCGGCGAGCGTCGTCTCCGCCGGCGCCATCCCGCGGTCCCTCGTCCGCCTGGTCGACACCGGCGGCACCGACACCGGCTACGGGACCGGCGCACCTCACGCCGAGCGGATCCTCGACCACCTCGCCGACGTGGCCGGGGGGAGGAGCCGAGACCTGGGGCCGACCCTGGGCCGGCTCCGCTCCGGGCAGGGGGGCGGGACGCTGGTGGCGATCACCACGGGCGCGGCCAGCGAGTCGGACCTCGAGGCCCTGACCCGGCTCCGCCCCCGTTTCGCCCCTCTCCTGCTGGTGGTCATCGAGCCGTCGGCAGTCGAGGCGGCCGGCTGGGCGGCCGGCCCCGTGGAGGACGACGAGAGGGACTACGGAGGGAGCTACGG
>JBOGGR010000146.1:0-4262 GCA_050744025.1 Acidimicrobiales bacterium | reverse complement strand
GGCTCGCGCATCCAGGCGCGAGCCGACGACCACGAGGACGACGCGCGCCGGGCCGCCGCCCGTCAGGGCCCGCCACCTCACGACCAGCGCCGAGGCCAGGCCGGGGCTCAGCTCGTCAGCGTCCCAGGTGGGGAAGTCCACCTCGCCGGCCAGGTCGGCAGCGGCGTCCACCCTCCCGTCCACGCGCTCCCAGATCACGACCAGGACGGCCCCGAGCACCAACCCGAGGATGATGCCGAGAGGCACCACCTCCCCCGCCGCTGAGTGGGTCTGGCTGGCCACGGTGGGCAGGTGGACCAGGACGACGGAGCCGCCGGGGATGGTAGGCGTCGCCGGCGCCGGGCCAGAGACCGCCTGAGCCACCGCCGCGGCCCCTGCCAGCGCCACCGACGGGCTGGCATCGGTGAAATGGACGTCCAGGATGGAGGTCCCGTTCTGGATGGTGACGGTGATGTCACGCTGGACGGCCAGAGCCGGCAGGCCGAGCCCACTCGAGACGACCTGGAGGATGGCGCCGTCCTGGGGTATCAGTCCTGCGTAGGTCTGGGCCAGCGTGGCCGCCTCGTTGGCGCTGCCGGGCCCGTTCCCGCTGGCCCCCGACTGGACGACCAGGACGGCCTCTGCCACGTACTTGACGGTCCGGGCGTGGCTCACGGCCAACGCCGCTACTGCCGCCAGCACCGTGGTCACGACGATCACCCAGCCCCGGCGCCACACCCATCCCCAGCGGGAGCCCCTCATCCGCCTTCCCACCACCAGGGTGCGCGGCCCTTCCTCAGTCGTCGCGCCCATCTCGGTCATCATATGCTTGCATCGACAGGATGCAGCCGCGACCTGACCGGTTCCTGGACCCGAGCTCCCGGAGCGCGGGCCACGTGCTCGTCAAGGCGGCGGGGCTCCGGTGCCGATATCCTGGCCATGAGGGCCAACGGGCCGCCTCCGGGCGCAGACAGGCCGGACGGAGGAGTAGACATCCCGTTCACCAGCAAGGACTTCACCCCAGCCGGCGACAGCCACCACGGAGGCGAGCGTGCGTGTCGCGTGCTCGTCGTGGGCCGTCGCCTGTACGCGGAGGCGCTGGCGGAGCTGCTCGAGGCTTCGGCGGACCCCTGGTCGGCCTCCGCCGCGACCCCGGCTGACGCCGCCGAGGAGGCGGCCAGGGTCGGCGCCGACCTGGCCCTCGTCAGCATCGAGCCGGGCGACGACGCCGGGGTCAGCGGCGCCGTCACCGCCATCCACGAGAGCCGGCCCGAGGCCAGGCTCGTCCTCCTGGCGGCCGAGCCGGCCCGGCTCGGAGCCGGGCTGTCCAGCTTGCCCGGGGTTGCCGGCGTGGTGGGCCCCGGGCTCCCCCCCGCAGAGCTCGCCGGCGCCCTACGAGCAGCAAGGCGAGGAACCAGGATCGGCGTCGGCGGCGAAGACGCCAGTGCGGCGACCCCCACGGCCGACCACGGCCCGCTGCTCTCGGCCCTCACCGCCCGGGAGACCGAGGTGCTGCGCCTCGTCGCCGCCGGCGGCTCCCAGGGCCGCGTGGCGGAGGTCCTCTGCATCTCCCCCCAGACTGTCCGCACCCACCTGCAGAGCATCATGGGCAAGCTCGTCGTCCACTCCCGGACCGAGCTGGTGTCCGTGGCCCGCCGTGCCGGCCTCGAGCCGGACCGGGCGAGGGTGGGCGGAGCATGAGCACGACCGCCCACGGCATGGCCGACGACGCCTGGGCCATGACCGCCCCTGCTGGGGCGATGGCAGCCGCGCGGCCGGTCGAGGTGCTCGTCGCCGGCGGGCTGCCGCTGCTGTGCGAGGCCTTGAGGACCGCTCTCGACCGCCGGCCCGGCGTCTCGGTCCTGGCAACCGTCGGGCGGGCGGCCTCCGTGGCCGAGGAGGTGGGGCTCCGCCGCCCCGACGTCGCGGTCGTGTGCGCCGATCTCCCCGGATGGGACGGGATCCGCGCCTGTGAGGACGTCAAGCGGCTCGAGGCGCCTGCCCGGGTCCTCGTCCTCGGCCGGGGGGACGACCAGGCGACGCTCCAGGCCGCGATCAGCGCCGGCGCCGACGGCTACGTGGGCACCGACGAGTCCGTGGAGGGCCTGCTGGGCGCGATGCGACGGGTCCAGCGGGGCGAGGCCCCGATCCCTCCTGGCATGCTCGGTACCCTGCTCCGGGGCCTGATCCGGTCCCGCCGGGAGGACGACGCCGCCCTCGGTCGCTTCACCAACCTGAGCGCCCGCGAGAGGGAGGTCCTGGCCCTGGTCGCGGCCGGCCTCGACCGCCAGGCCATCAGCGACCAGCTGTACCTGTCCCAGCACACGGCCCGCACCCACATCCAGAACATCCTGACGAAGCTCGGGGTCCACTCGCAGCAGGAGGCAGCCACGTTCGTCCTGGACCACGACCTGCTGGAGCGCTTCGCAGACACCGAGCGTGACGGCTTGACGAGGAGGGTCGATGCCCCAGTCCGTCAATAGCCGCCCGGCACGGGCGCCGGGCGCCCGGCTCGAGCGCCAGCCCGGCCGTTACGTGCTCCACGACCCCGACGACAACGTGGTGCTGGCCCTGAACGAGTCGGCGCTGGCGCTGTGGGAGCTGTGCGACGGCGAGACGACCACCGACGAGATGGTCGAGGCCATCTGCCGGGCATCCAGCGTGTCCCCGGAGCAGGCGACGAAGGACGTGCAGGACACGCTCCACCGCTTCGCCCGGGACGGCCTGGTCCTGTGGGAATCCCCGTTGACCAGGACCGATGAGCAGGACCGATGAACAGGACCGATGAACAGGACCGATGACCAGGACCGATCGCAGGGCTGCCAGCGCCGGCCGAGACCGGTCCGCGGGTGCCACACACCGGGAGAGGGGGGACCTATAGCATGGCCACGGTGAGTAAGGCGGCGTGCCCCGGCGGATCCAGGGCGAGCTAGGGCCCGGCCATGGCGCAGGCGACGTCGACCGAACCCATCGCGTACCTGCGGGCCATCAGGCGGCGCTGGCCCGTCATCGTCCTCCTGGCGATCATCGGGCTGGGCGTCGGGTACGTCACAGCCAAGCCGTCGGCGGCGTCGTCGTCGGGGGGGGCCGCCGGGGCGGCCCCCACCTCCTACCAGGCCACCGACATCCTCCTGCTGCTGGGGTCGGGGAACGGACCGGACCCGAGCGGGCTTTCGCTCGACGCCATGGCCCTCTTCACCACCACGGGGAAGGTCCCTCGGATGGTCGCCGCCCAGCTCGGCTACAAGGGCGACCCGGCCGCGCTGGCCGGCGAGGTCAGTGCCACCGCCGACACCAGCATCGGCGCCCTCAAGATCACCTCGACCCAGCCCAGCGCGGCTCGGGCCACCCGGGTCGTGAGCGCCTTTGGCAGCCAGCTCGTCGCCTACCTGGACGCCCAGATACAGGTCACCAACACCAGAGACATCGCCTCGACCAACTCCCAGCTCACCTCCCTCACCCAGCAGATCACCGCGTTGCAGGCCAAGCCGAGCTCCTCGGTGACCGATGCCGAGATCAAGGCCGCCCTCGCCCAGTACCAGACCGAGTACACCCAGTACGAGCAGCTCCTGGCCGCGCCCAAGCAGACGACCCTGACCGCCATCCAGGCCCCGGTGGCGGAGCCGGTGAGCGCTGGCAAGAAGGGCGCGAGCCACAAGACCACCATCCCGGCCGGGCGGAAGGCCCGGACCGCTCTCGGTGGCGCCGTGGGCCTCCTGGTCGGCCTGGCTCTCGCCCTGCTCCTGGACCGTGTCGACACGCGGGTCCGCACGCGGTCCGAGGCCGAGCTGGCCTTCGGCCTGCCGGTCCTGGCCGAGCTCCCAAGAGCACGGGCTGGGGGCCGGCGGGCCGTCCTGGTGGCCGATGCCCCGAGATCGCCGGAGGCCGAGGCGTACCGGGTGCTGCAGACGGCGCTCACACTGGGCTCGCTCCCACCGCGGTCTGCGAGCTCGATGCGCGTGGTCCTGCTGGCTTCTCCCGACCACCTCGACGGGAAGGACGCGGTCGTGGCCAACGTGGCTGCCAGCTTCAGCGAGGCCGGGAGCTCCGTCCTGGTGGTGGCCGCCGATCCCTGGGACAAAGGTCTCCGGCCCAGGCTCCGTGCCCGTGGCGGCCAGGAGCGCCACGAGAGGCCAGCACCACGCTCCGAGGGCCAGGCCCGGCCGACCGGCATCGAGGGCGTGTGGCTGGCAACCTGCGACGGAAGGGCTGGCTCGTCCGGCGCGTCGACGGAATGGGTCACCGACGTGATCACCGACGGCCGCCAGCGAGCCGACGTGGTC
>JBOGGR010000145.1:0-1727 GCA_050744025.1 Acidimicrobiales bacterium | reverse complement strand
GGCCCGACCACGGGATCGGGGCCAGCCGGCTCCTCCTGGCCGGCAGCGACGCGGTGGCGTGGATCGTCGGGATCGTGGCGGCCGACGCCGTGCGGGTCGACCTCGTGCCCCGCCTACCCCATCCCGGACGACTGGCCGAGGCGGTGGCCATGGCCGTCGTCTTCCAGCTGGTCCTGGGGTTGGCGTCTGGCCTCTACCGGGGGCGGTGGAGGTTCGCCAGCTTCGAGCACGTGGCTGCGGTGGGGCAGATCGGCTTCCTGACCACCGTTGTCCTCGTCGTCGCCAACCTGCTCGACGGGCGCCTGGTGCCCGAGAGCGTCCCCCTGTTCGGCGGGGTGGCAGCTCTGGTGCTCATGATGGCTGGCCGGTACCTGGCCCGGACCGAGAGCGAGCGGCGGCGGCGGCCCGGGGGGGACGGCTGCACCCGCCTGGTCGTCTTCGGCGCCGGAGGGGCGGCGGCCGAGGCCATCGCGACGATGCTGCGCGATCCCGACAGCCCGTACCTGCCCGTCGCCCTGCTCGACGACCAGCGGGCCAGGCGCCACCTGTCGATCATGGGCGTCCCCGTCCTCGGGACCCGGCAGGACCTGGCCAGAGTCGCCACCGCCACCCGGGCCGAGATGGTGCTGATCGCCCTCCGAAGCGCCCCTGCCGTGCTCATCAGGGAGATATCGGACCTCGCGGCCGAGGCGGGGCTGGCCCTCACGGTCCTGCCGACGCTGCGGGAGCTGATCGAGGGCTCGGCCCGCCCGGGCGACATCCGGACCCCGACCATGGCCGACCTGCTCGGGCGGCGGGAGGTCCAGACCGACCTCTTGGCCGCCGCCGGGTACCTGGCGGGCCGACGGGTCATGGTCACGGGTGCCGGCGGCTCGATCGGCTCGGAGCTGTGCCGCCAGATCCACGGGCTCGGGCCCGCCGAGCTGATCATGGTCGACCGCGACGAGTCCGCCCTGCACGCCCTGAAGCTGTCCATGGAGGGCAGGGCCATGCTCGACTCGCCCGACCTGGTCCTGCTCGACATCCGCGACCGCCCCGGTGTCGAGCGGATGCTGGCTGCCCGCCGCCCCGAGGTGGTCTTCCACGCCGCCGCCCTCAAGCACCTCCCAATGCTCGAGTGCCATCCGGCCGAGGCGGTGAAGACCAACGTGTGGGGCACGCTCAACGTCCTGGAAGCGTCGGCCGCCCACGGCGTCGAGCGGTTCGTCAACATCTCGACCGACAAGGCCGTCAACCCGACCAGCGTCCTCGGCTACTCCAAGCGCATCTGTGAGCGCCTCACCGCGGCCGTGGCCACGGGAGTGGACGGGACCTACCTGAGCGTCCGCTTCGGCAACGTGCTCGGCAGCCGAGGCTCCGTGCTCGGCACGTTCCAGGCCCAGGTGGCAGGCGGGGGACCGGTGACGGTGACCGACCCCGAGGTGACCCGCTACTTCATGACCGTCGAGGAGGCGGTCCAGCTGGTCATCCAGGCAGGAGCGGTGGGCGGGCCAGGCGAGGCCCTAGTGCTCGACATGGGCGAGCCGGTGCGGATCGTCGACGTCGCCCGGCGGATGATCGCCGAGGCGGGTCGCGAGATCGACATCGTCTACACGGGACTGCGCCGGGGCGAGAAGCCCCGCGAGGAGCTCCTCGGCGACGGGGAGCCCGACCGGCGGCCCCGCCATCCACTCATCTCCCACGTCCCCGTCCCCCCGCTGCCCCCGGACCGGGTCTACGGGATCGAC
>JBOGGR010000144.1:0-5183 GCA_050744025.1 Acidimicrobiales bacterium | reverse complement strand
GCTGGAAGACGGCGACCGTGGTCACCGACAAGTCCCTCGCCTACTTCATCGACGTCTGCCAGTACTTCACGACCGCCTTCACCCAGCTCGGGGGGCACGTGGTCTCCCAGCTGACGTACACGGCCGGGGACCATACGGCCGGCCAGGTGGGGAACCGGGCGGCGCAGGCCGGTGCTGCAGCCACGGTGCTCTGCTCGACGTCCAACCCGGACCTCCCGACGTTCGTCACCGCCGAGCGCACGGCCGGGAACGCCAAGCCGATCGTCGGGCCGTGGGCGATCGACGGCGGGTTCTGGGAGCCGAGCAGCCCGACGATCTCCAACAACATCTGGATCACCACGTACGCCTCCTCGTTCGGCGACGACCCCAATCCCAAGATCAACACCCTGGTGCAGGAGCTGACCGCCGAAGGGCACCGCCCCGTCACCGGAGGGTTCGTGACCGGGCCCACAGCCGTGGAGGGGATCGTCAACGCCATCCAGAAGGCCCACGGCAGCCTGGACGGCGCCACGCTGGCCGGCATCATCCAGTCGTACAGCAACTTCCCCACGATCTCGGGCAACGTCAGCTTCTCGACCACGTTCCACTCGGTCGTCGGCCGGTCCTACCGGGTGATCGAGGTCACCAAGGACAAGCCGCACTACGTGGCGATGCAGTCGCCGGGCCCGGTGTCCTTCGTCACCTCGCTCAAGCCCTAGGATCCCCGGGCGTGGAGGGGGAACCCCGGGCTCGGCGCCCGCCCGACCGCGGCGGCCCGGCCCGGGCGACGCCGTGAGGGCGGCGCGGCTCCCGGGCCGGAGGTGACCTGCGAGCAGCGGGCACGGTCGCGACGCCAGGCGAGTCATGGCTGAGGGTCTGGTCTGCGGGGAGGTGCGCGTCCAGTTCGAGGGCGTGCCCGCTCTCGACGGGGTGACGATGACGGTCGCGAGGGGCGAGGTCGTGGGTCTCATAGGCCCCAACGGGGCAGGCAAGACGACCGTGGTGAACGTCCTCAGCGGCTTCGTCCGGGCGAGCTCGGGCACGGTCTCGCTCGACGGCCGGGAGCTGTCGTCGGAGAGCCCGGAGACCCGTGCCCGGCTGGGCCTCGCCCGCACGTTCCAGCACGGGCGGCTCTTCGCAGCCCTGAGCGTCCGCGAGAACGTCGAGCTCGGCGCCCTGGCCGTCGGCGCCTCCCGGCGGACCGCCCGAGCGAGGGCCACGCGGCTCCTTCGCGACCTCCACCTCGAGGTGCATGCGGGGACGCCGGCGGGAGACCTGTCCCACGGCGACCAGCAGAGGGTGAGCGTCGTGCGGGCGGTGGCCATGGACCCGACCTACCTCCTGCTCGACGAGCCGGCGGCCGGGCTGCCCGAGGGCTCCATGAGCGAGCTGCGCTGGGTGGTCGAGGAGGCGACGACCGAGAGCGGGGCGGGCGTGATGCTGATCGACCACAACGTGGACTTCGTCCTCCAGACGAGCGACCGGGTGGTCGTGCTCGACCACGGCCACGTCATCGCGGCTGGCACCCCGGACACGATCCGGCGCAACGTGGACGTCGTCTCGGCCTACCTGGGGGAGTCCGGGATCGAGGACCGTGCCTCGAACGGTGCCGGCTGACGATGGCCGGGGCAGAGGGAGGAGAGGAGGAAGGGATGGCCGGTCACGAGCCGGCGGAGCCGGCGCCCGGCGGCACAGGGATGGCCGGTCACGAGCCGGCGGCCGGCGGCGTCCGGCCCCCCCTCCTTTCCCTGGAGGGGATCCGCGTCACGTACGGGCGGGCGGTCGCGGTGAAGAGCGTGAGCCTCGACGTCGCGGCAGGAGAGGCGGTGGGGCTGGTGGGCCCCAACGGCGCCGGGAAGTCGAGCACGCTGCTGGCCGTGATGGGGGCAGTCAAGTGCTCCGAGGGGGACATCCGCCTCCGGGGAAGGTCCGTGCGGGGACTTCCTCCCGACGCGGTGGCCCGCCAGGGTGTCGCCCTGGTCCCCGAGGGCCGGCACCTGTTCCCGCGGATGTCGGTCCGGGAGAACCTGGTGCTCGGGAGCCTGGCCAGGCGGGAGGCCGGGCCGGTCCGGGTGACCTGGGACTGGGTGGCCGACCTCTTCCCGGTCACGCAGGAGTTCGCTTCGAGGCCGGCGGGCCTCCTCTCGGGGGGCCAGCAGCAGCAGGTCGCGATCGGGCGCGCCCTGCTCTCGGACCCGGACGTCCTGCTGCTCGACGAGCCGTCCCTCGGCCTGTCCCCGACGGTGGTCGACGCGGTCTTCCGGGCCCTCGACCTCATCCGGGCCCAGGGGATCGGCATCCTCCTCGTGGAGCAGCGGGCCCAGCGGACCATCCGGTTCTGCGAGCGGAGCTACGTCCTGTCGGGCGGCGAGATCCGCCTCGAGGTCTCGGGAGCCGGGGGCGATCAGGCGGGGGATCTGGTTGCCGCGTACTTCGGGGGGGAGCGTTGACCGCGCCGGGGCGCCGGTCCGTCGGGCGTCATCCGGCCTGCGCGCGTGAAGGGGCGGGCCGGTGAGTGGCCTCGGCGCCCTCGTCACCGCGTTGGGTCAGGGCGTGGTGTACGCCCTCATCGCGGTGGCCGTCGGGCTGGTGTTCGGGGTGCTGCGCCAGGTCAACATCGCCCAGGGGGAGATCATCGCCGCTGGGGCGTACTCCCTCTGGATGACGAGAGCCCTCCCCCTTGTTGCGAGAGTGCTCGTGTGCATCGGAGTGTGCATCGCCATGTCGATCGCCATGCAGCTGGTCGTCTTCCGCCCGCTGCGCGGCGCATCAGCCCTCACCACCCTCGTCGTCACGTTCGGCCTGAGCTACGGGATGGAGGCCGTGTGGCTCCTGGTCTTCGGCGCGAACGGCCAGCCTGTCGCCGCCTTCAGCGGCCTCAACCGCACCCTGGTCGGCGGGCGGGTCGACCTCCGCTGGGTCACCATCGTGGCGATCGTGGTCGGGGGCGTGCTGTTCTCGGTCCTGCTGGCCATCTTGTACCGCACGAACCTGGGGATGAAGATGCGAGCCCTGGCCGAGGACTACCGTACCGCCCGGCTGATCGGGGTGAGGATCGGGCGGGTGACCACGTGGGCCTTCGTCTTCGGAGGAGTGGCCTCGGCCGTGGTGGCCATCCTGGTCACCGTGCAGAACCCGCTCGTGACGCCGTCCTTCGGGCTGAACCTCGTCATCGTGGCGCTGGTGGGCGTGGTGCTCGGAGGGATAGACAGCCTGGGCCGGGGGACGGCCGGGGGCTTCATCATCGGGTTCGTGAACTCGATCCTGGGGTCCGTCCTCCCGGCCGGCCAGATCGTGTTCCTCCCGACGCTCACCTTCCTCTTCGTGGCGGTCGTGCTGGTGGCCCGGCCGTCGGGGCTGCTCGCGGCCCGAGGCACCGGAGTCGAGCGGGTCTGATGGCGAGGGTCAGGCTGGCGGCCGAGGTGTGCGGCCCCCTGGCCGTGGTGGCGGTGGTGGCGCTGGTTGGCGGCCAGCTCTCGCCGGCGAACCAGCAGAACGCCGTCAACATCATGGTCACCACGGCCATGGTCGTGGCGCTGTACGTGTTCGTGGGCAACTCCGGGGTGTGGTCGTTCGGTCAGGTGAGCTTCGTCGCCGTCGGCGCCTTCGCCGCCGGCATCCTCACCACGCCGGTCGGGGTCCGCCGGACAGCCGCGCCGGACGTGTTCGGCTTCCTCGCGACCACCCAGCTGTCGAACATCGAGTCGCTCCTGCTGGCGGCCGCCCTCGGGGGCCTCTTCGCCCTCCTGGTCGGCTGCGCGCTGATGCGCCTGACCGGGCTGGCCGCGGGCATCGCCACCTTCGCCGTCCTCGAGATCACGTACAACGTCCTGCGCTTCTGGAGCAAGATCGGCCCAGGGGCCGAGACCCTCGCCCTCGTGCCCGTCACCACCGGCCTCACCCAAGGGGCCATCGGGTGCGGGATCGCCATAGTGGCCGCCTTCGCGTACCAGCACACCCGCTCCTGCCGGCTGCTCCGGGCGTCCCGGGAGGACGCCCTGGCGGCTCGGGGAATCGGCGTCCCGATCTTCCGGCACCGCCTCGTGGCCTTCACCATCAGCGGGGGGCTCTCCGGGTTCGCCGGCGCGCTCTTCGTGCACGAGCTGGGCAGCATCAACACCGACCAGGTCTATCTCGCCCTCACCTTCCTCACGTTGGCGATGCTCGTCGTCGGTGGCGTCGGGAGCCTGTGGGGAGCCACCATCGGGGGGGCCGGCCTCTCCGTGATCGACACCGTCCTCAGCAACGCCGAGAACGGCATCAACGTCGGCGGGCTCAACGTCACCCTCCCGAGCGGGCTCAGCACGGTCGTGCTCGGGGTGATAATGGTGGCGATCCTCATCCTCGCGCCGAGGGGGGTGACCGCGAGCCGGGAGTTCCTGGCAGGCACCCTCACCGGCCGCAGGCGGCTGGTGGAGCTGGCGTCCGCCGCCCCGTCGCCGGGCGGGCGCCCGGGGCAGGTTGGGAGCCCGGCGACCGGGGGGCGCCCGGCGCTCGCCGGCGAGCCGCCCGGACAGGCGATGCCCGAGTCCCCGCCCATCGGGGCCACGGCCGAGCGGCGGGCCGGCCACCCGGGGCGCGGCGCCGGCGGGAGCCCGCCGTCCGGCTGACCCCGGACCGACATGGCGGTCATGGCGCATCGTCGGGCACGGCCCTGTGGCGGGAACGGTGGCCGTACCCCCCAGGTACGGTCGACCGCCCCACCATCGAGAAGGCGTTCGGCTCCCTCGCCACCCGCCTGCGGCGACGCAAGGAGCAAGGGGTCGTCTACCTCCCACGGGTCGATGACCCTGCCCCGTTCGCTGTCTTCGACCACCCCAACCTCACGGTCAACAGGGTTTCGGACCGGCACCTCCTGGCCATGAAGGCTGGCGCCTCCAGGGCCATCCAGGACGAGGATGATGTCCGCGCCCTGATGGACCGCCTGGGGATCACCACCGTCGAGGGAGTGGTGGAGGTGCACGACGACGTCTTCCCGGAGGAACCCCTACCGCCCGGGCACTCGACGTGATCGAGCGCATCGTGTCCGAACGCCGTTAGGTGTGTACCCGCCTGGCGAGTGCCATCTCGTGAGGACGGTCAGCCGTCCGGCTGATCCCGCACCAGCTCCAGGGTGGCGCAGTGCAGGCCGGCGATGGCGAACCTGTGGCTCTCGGAGAAGTCGACCTGGAGGACCTCGATGCCGGCGCCCTCGAGCTCCTTGA
>JBOGGR010000143.1:0-1818 GCA_050744025.1 Acidimicrobiales bacterium | reverse complement strand
GTCCTGGGCCCCTCCAGCGTGCAGGATGTCCTTGATGACATGGGTCGACCAGGCGATGTTGGCCCTGTCGTTGGCGCACAGGCTGTAGTCGAAGCGGGCAACCGGCAGGCCGTAGGGGTCCAGCTCGCCGGCCAGGGTGACGCGGTTGTCGGGCTGCGCCAGCAGCTCGTTCAGCACGCCGACGGTCGTCCAGTGGTTGTAGTCCCGCATGTACTCCCGCAGCGCCCCGCCCCAGTGGCCGTCTGCCAGCACGTGCTCGGCCCAGCCGATCGGCTGGGGGGACACCGTCTGGATGGAGAACCCCCGGGCGAAGCCCCGTGAGGGGTCGGTCTCGTAGAAGTCCTCGGAGGAGACCTCGGGCGGCGGCGCCTTGTACATCCGTAGCTCGGTCGGGAAGCGCCCGGCCGTCTGGGTGGCCCCCTGGACCATCACGTAGCGCCCGACCTGGTCGTCGTTGTTGCCGAGGCCCTGCCTGTGGCGGGGCGACGTGGAGTTGAGCAGGAGGCGGGGGGTCTCGATGGAGTAGCCGGCCACGGCCACCGCCTTCGCCCGCTGGAGCCGCTCGACCCCTTCCCCCTCCCTGATGTAGGTGACGCCGGTGGCCCGGCCGCTGCCCTGGTCGAGCTCCACGCGGGCCGCCATGCACCGGGCCCGGATCTCCACCCGGTGGGCCAGGGCGTCGGGGAGGTGGGTGACGTACGGGCTGGCCTTGGCGTTCACCTTGCAGCCCTGGAGGCAGTACCCCCGGTAGATGCAGTGGGGGCGGTTGCCGAAGGTGCCGTTGACGATGCCGACCGGGCCCACCCTCATCTCGATGCCCCGGGCGATGGCCCCCCGCCAGATGACCGACGACGCCTCCGAGACGGGGTGGGGAGAGAACGGGTACGTGTGGGGATGGCCCCACGGCCAGTTCTGGCCGGCCACAGGGAGCTCGCGCTCCACCGTCTCGTAGTGGGGCCGGAGGTCCTCGTAGGTGATGGGCCAGTCCGCCCCCACGCCGTCGAGGGTCCTCGTTCGCAGGTCCGAGGGGTGGAAGCGCGGGCAGTAGCCGGCGTAATGGACCATCGAGCCCCCCACGCCGCGCCCCGAGTTGTTCTTGCCCATCTCGATCGGGTCGCTGCCGCCGATGATGCGCTTCTGGTTCCAGTACAGGTCGTGGGAGCCCGCCTCGTCGGACACCCAGTCCTCGTCGGGGTGCCAGAACGGGCCCGCCTCGATGACGACGACCTTCCAGCCCCTGCGGGCGAGCCGCTGGGCCAGGACCGACCCGCCGGCCCCCGCTCCCACGACGCACAGGTCCACCTCGTCGGAGTCCTCGTAGCGGCACATGGTGTCCTCGCCCGGAAGGTCCCGGCGGTGGACGTCGAGGAGGAACCGGGAGTCGTTGTCCCCCGGCCCGACGGACCCCTTCAACAGGTTGCGGAGCCCGCCTCCCCTCACGAGGGCGACCCGTCCTCTACCGCCTCGACGGGGTCCTCGTCGGTGGCCCCGGGCCTCTCGAACGGCTCCAGCGTCGACGTGGGCCCGAGGCGCATGTAGCCCCTCGGGTAGGCCGGGCCGCCGAAGCCGATCTCGTTCCAGGCGAAGGGGTGGGAGTAGAAGGCGGCCAGGATCATGCGCATGCACACCGCCCAGGCCCGCCCGGGGTTGAGGCGGCGGCCCGCCTCGCAGTCGAAGCGGCCGCCGACCAGGTCGCCCACGACGGCCTCTCGCTGGTCGAGAGGAAGGGCGGCGAACGACCCGGCGCCGTGGCGGGAGCGGGCGACCTCGTCCAGCCCGGAGAGCACCAGGTGCCAGGTCTCCCGGTCGTCGGGCATG
>JBOGGR010000142.1:0-1548 GCA_050744025.1 Acidimicrobiales bacterium | reverse complement strand
GTCAGCCGGCCCTGGTCCCAGGGGCTTCCCCGAGCCTCGGCTCGCGGGTATCGGGCAGCTCGAGGGCCACGACCTGGGCAGGGCGGGGCACACGGACGACCGCGGTCACGAGGACGAGGGCAGCCAGGGCGAAGAGGGCTCCGATGCCGAAGACGGTGTCCATGCCGTGGACGAGCACCCCGTGCAAGTGGGCTAGGGAGGCGGCGTTCGCATGGCCTCTGTTCATCTGCTCATGGTGGGTCACGGAGCCGAAGACGCTGACGAGGACGGCGAGGCCGATGGCCGCACCTACCTGCTGGCTCACGTTGATGAGCCCGGAGGCCGCTCCGGCGTCACCGAGCGCCACCTGGGCCAGCGAGGCCGAGGTGAGGGACACGAAGGAGAGCCCGGAGCCCCCGCCAAGCAGGACCAGGGTCACCAGGACCTGCCCGTAGGACGTGCCGGCGTGCACCTGGGTGGCCAGCAGCATGGCGACGGTCGCCGAGGTGATCCCCGCCATCATGACGATCTTCTCCGGCAGCCGGTGGACGAGGACCCGGCTCGTCAGCTGCGAGGCGAGGAAGACCGAGGCGGGGAGGGGCAGGAAGGCGACCCCGGTCGCCAGCGGGGAGAAGCCCTGTACGTCCTGGAAGAACTGCGACAGGTAGAAGAACGCCCCGTACATGCCGGCATAGACGAGGCCCCGAGCGAGGTTGGCGGTCGTCCGGGTGGGATGGGCCAGCAGCCGCAAGGGGAGGATCGGCTCCCCTGCCCGGGCTTCGATGCGGACGAAGAGCCCGAGGAGGACGATGCCGAGGCCGAGGGCGGCCAGGGTGACGCCGCTCGTCCAGCCGTGCGCGCCCGCCTCGACGAGCCCGAGCACCACGCCGGTCATGCCGAGCGTCGAGGTGGCCGCGCCCGCGAGGTCGAACCGGCCCCGGCGGCGGGGTGTCTCGGCCAGCGCCACCCGACCGACCAGCCAGACGGCCAGGCCGATCGGGACGTTGACGAACATGACCCATCGCCAGGACACCCACTGGGTGAGCAGGCCCCCGGCCACGAGCCCGGTGGCTGCGCCGGCGGCCGAGACGGTCGTGTACAGGGCGATGGCCCGGACCCGCCGAGATCCCTCGGGGAACGCCGTCGTGAGCAGCGACAGGGCCGAGGGTGCGGTCAGGGCGGCGCCGATGCCCTGGACGGCCCGGGCGCCGAGGAGCACCCAGCCGGCGGTGGCAAAGCCGCCGGCCAGCGAGGCGAGCGAGAAGAGGGCGATGCCGGCGAGGAACGTCCGGCGCCGGCCGAGGAGGTCGCCGGCGCGGGCCCCGAGGAGCAGCAGGCCCCCGAAGGTCAGGATGTAGGCGTTGAGCACCCATGACAGCCCGGCGCCGGAGAACCCGAGGCCGTGCTGGATGTGAGGGAGGGCCACGTTCACGATCGTGGTGTCGAGCACCACCATGAGCTGGGCTACGAGGATGACGAAGAGGACCACCGTCGGGTGGCGGAGCCGGCGAGCCCAGTTGCTGTGACCGGGCTGTCGGGAGGCTGCGATGAGGGGCATTGACTTCGACC
>JBOGGR010000141.1:0-7990 GCA_050744025.1 Acidimicrobiales bacterium | reverse complement strand
GGCCCATTGTCCGCCCTCAAGTGCCTGGCCAGCGCCGGCCTCAAGGCCAAGCCCTGCGGGCGGCCTCCGGCCGGCCTTGACCCCGGCTCGGTGGACGACACCGAGAACGAGCACGAACACGGCTGGCGCCGTGCTGGCCCTCAATGTCGTGGTGGTGCTCATTCCGCGCGGCGCCCAACAGTTCACTTGGCCATTGGCCACCCGGTCGCGAGAGGGAGTTCGCCGAGCAGCTGAAACTGCAAGGCGCAGAGTCCCGTTGCTGGGCACAGGGGCAGACCGTCCCGTAGGAGCGGTGAAGCTCGGTAATGCGAGTGGAGCAAAGGGGACGGATCATCCAGGCGCGTTTATCAATCGACCGTCTTCGAGCGGGATGAAGTGATGGACGAGTCGAAGTCGAAGCCGAAGCCGGAAAAGTCGTTTGACATTTCCAAGAAAGTAGTATTCAAAGCGTACGAAAAGGTCAAGGCCAACAAGGGTGCGGCTGGTGTCGACGAGGAGTCGATCGCAGAGTTTGAGCGGGACCTGAAACGGAACCTGTACAAAATCTGGAATCGGATGTCCTCGGGAAGCTATTTCCCACCGCCGGTCCGAGCAGTTGAGATACCGAAAGCTGGAGGCAAAGGAGTCAGGGTCCTCGGTGTGCCTACCGTCGCCGATCGAATCGCTCAAACGGTCGTCAAGCTGTATCTGGAGCCAGAGGTGGAGCCGTTGTTCCATCCCGATTCCTACGGCTACCGACCGGGACGGTCCGCTCTCGACGCTGTGGGAAACTGCCGGGAACGGTGCTGGAAGTCGGACTGGGTCATCGATCTCGATATCCGGGCCTTCTTCGACACGATTCCCTGGGATCTCGTGCTCAAAGCGGTGTCGAAGCACACGGACCTGCAGTGGGTTCTACCTGTATATGAAACGGTGGCTCCAAGCGCCGCTCCAACTGCAGGACGGCACCCTCCAACAACGGGATCGGGGAACCCCACAAGGTTCTGCCATTTCGCCCCTGCTGGCAAATCTGTTCCTCCACTATGCGTTCGATTTATGGCTGCGGAGAAACTATCCCGCTGTCACGTTCGAGCGTTACGCCGGATGACGCAGTGCTGCACTGCAAAAGTGAAGCCCAGGCACGGCAAGTGCTGGCGGCCATCACCCAACGGATGGCGCAGGTCGGTCTGGAGGCATGTCCCGCCACCAGCTGGGCCTCTCGCTCCAGGGCGGCCTCCCACGACATGGTGGCGCCCCGCCTGGCGAAGCCCCACCGGGAGCGCTGCTCGGCGTCCAGGTCCTGCGCACCCCCCGGCGGCGCCCCGGCGGCGCACCTCGCGCCGGCGCACCCCCCGCCGGCGCCCGCCCCGGCTGCCGCCGGCTCAGCTCCTCCGCTCCCGCAGGGCCGAGAGAGCGCCGTCGGGGACCTCGAGGTCGCCCGTCCCCACCCCCACCCTGAGGTCGGGCTTGTACGTGCCGTGGTGGTCGGAGCCGCCCGTGGCCACCACCCCCAGGTCGCCGGCCAGGGCGGCCAGGGCGGCCCGGCGCTCCGGCCGGTAACGCCCGTAGTGCGCCTCCAGCCCCGCGAGGCCGAGACCGGCGAGCTCGGCCACCGCCGCCCGGGCGGGGGCCGGGTCGAGACCGAGGCTGTCGGGGTGGGCCAGCACGGGCAAGCCGCGCGAGGCCAGGGCCAGGGCGATGGCCCGAGCCGGCTCGAGCCGGGCCTTGCTCACGTACGCCGGCGCCCCCTTGCCGAGGTAGCGGTCGAAGGCCTCCTGCACCGACCCGACGACGCCCTTTCTCACCAGCACGGCCGCCACGTGGGGGCGCCCGACGCCCTGGCCCCCCGCCTCGGCCGTGACCTCGTCCTCGGTGACGGGGAGGCCGAGATCGGCCAGGCGGGAGAGGAGGCGCCGGTTGCGGTCGTCGCGGTCGGCCTGGAGGCGGACCAGCTCGTCCTGGAGGGGCCCGCCCCCCGGCTCGACGAAGTAGACGAGCAGGTGCAGGGTCCCCGGCGTCCAGGCGCACGACAGCTCGCACCCCGGGACCAGGTCGATGCCGACCCGGGCCGCTGCCGCTGCCGCCTCGGGGAGCCCGTCCAGCCGGTCGTGGTCGGTGAGGGCCACCGCCCGGCAGCCGGCGGCGGCCGCCAACTCGGGGATGCGCGACGGTGGGTCCGACCCGTCCGAGACCGTCGAGTGCGTGTGGAGGTCGATCACTGGCCGGCCACGGTATCCGGGCACGGCTGGCCGGGCGCCGAGCCGCAGGCCCCCGCCACCGGCGCCGAGCCGCAGGCCCCGCCACCGGCGCCGAGCCGGCCGCCAGGGCTGTGGGAGACTGGGCCCGTGACGGGCCAGGGCGGGCCGACCGGGACCGGGTGCGGCGACGACCGGCCCAAGGAGGCGTGCGGGGTCTTCGGCATCCTGCTGCCGCAACCGCCGCCGGCTGCGGCGCCGGCGCCGGGCGGTCCGTCCCCCGCGTCCCCGCGTCCCCCGCTCCCGCCGGTCGCCCAGCTCACTTTCGACGGGCTGTACGCCCTCCAGCACCGGGGCCAGGAGTCCGCCGGCATGGCGGTCAGCGACGGCGAGACCGTCACCGTCGTGAAGGACATGGGCCTCGTCACCAACGTCTTCGACAGCCGCACCCTGTCCGGGCTGCCGGGGTCCCTCGCCATCGGCCACACCCGGTACTCGACGACGGGGTCCAGCACCTGGCACAACGCCCAGCCCGTCTACCGGTCGGTGGGCGCGGTCGACTTCGCTCTCGGGCACAATGGCAATCTCACCAACACGGTCGCCTTGGCCGCTTCCGCGGGGATGCTCCCAGGAGTGGTCACGACGGACTCGGACCTCATGGCCGAGCTGGTGTCCCGGGCCCTCCTCAGCGGTGGCGGGAGCGACCCGGGGCGGGCCGAGCCCGACGGGGGCGCCCCCGGGCCCGGGGAGAGCCCCGCCGGCCCTCCTCGCCCGGGCGAGCTGGAGCGGGCGCTGGCCGCAGTGCTGCCCTCGCTCGAGGGGGCCTTCTCGCTGGTGGTCATGGACGCCACCCACCTCGTCGGGATCCGGGACCCCAACGGGTTCCGGCCCCTCTGCCTGGGCCGCCTCGGGCCGGGCTGGGTCCTGGCGTCGGAGACCCCGGCCCTCGACGTGGTGGGGGCGGAGGTGGTGCGGGAGCTGGACCCCGGCGAGATGGTGGTCATCGACGAGGCCGGCCCCCGCTCGGTCAGGCCGTTCCCGGCCGGGCGCATCGACCCACGGCTCTGCATCTTCGAGCTGGTGTACTTCGCCAGGCCGGACGCCCGGCTCTACGGGAGGGAGGTGCACGGGGCCAGGCGGCGGATGGGCGAGCTCCTGGCTGACACCGCCCCGGTGGCCGCCGACATGGTGATGGGGGTGCCCGAGTCCGGGGTCCCGGCCGCCGAGGGCTACGCCCGGCGCAGCGGCATCCCCTACGGGCAGGGCCTGGTGAAGAACCGCTACATCGGCCGGACCTTCATCGCGCCCGACCAGGAGGCCAGGGCCAGCGGGGTGCGGCGCAAGCTGAACCCGCTTCGGGAGAACGTGGCCGGCAAGCGCCTGGTCGTGGTCGATGACTCGGTCGTGCGGGGCACCACGCAGCGGGCGACGGTCCGCATGCTCCGGGAGGCCGGGGCGACCGAGATCCACCTCCGGGTGTCCTCCCCGCCCTTCACCTGGCCCTGCCACTACGGCATCGACACGCCGAGCCGCGAGGAGCTGCTGGCCGCCAACCTGAGCCCGGACGAGATGAGGGGCTACTTCGGCGTGGACTCCATTGCCTTCCTCTCCCTCTCGGACCTGGAGGCGGCGATCGGGGTGCCGGGCGCCGGCTTCTGCAGCGGCTGCCTGACCGGCGAGTACCCCGTGGCCGTCCCGGCCGGGCTCACCAAGGGTGTCCTCGAGCCCGAGCCGGCCCTGATCGGGGCGGGTGGGGCTCCGGGGCCGGGGGCGGCCGGTGGGTGAGCCGCCCGGGCGGGTCGGGCCCTCGGGGGCCGGTCCCCTCGCCTGCGCCCCCGCCGGGCCCCTCACCTACGCCGCCGCCGGGGTCGACATCGGGGCCGGCGAGGAAGCCGTGCGCCGCATCGGGCCCCGGGTGCGCTCGACGTTCGGCCCCGAGGTGCTGGCCGACCTGGGCGGCTTCGCCGGGCTCTACGCCCTCCCGGAGGGCCGGTGGGACCGGCCGGTCCTGGTGGCCACGACCGACGGGGTCGGGACCAAGGCGGCGGTGGCCCGGCTGGCCGGACGCTACGGGACGATCGGCGTCGACCTCGTGGCGATGTGCGTGGACGACCTCGTGTGCGCCGGTGCCGAGCCGCTGTTCCTCCTCGACTACTACGCCACCTCCCGGCTCGACCCGGCGGTGGCCGAGATCGTCGTGGGCGGGGTGGCGGACGGCTGCCGCCAGGCCGGCTGCGCCCTCGTCGGCGGGGAGATGGCCGAGCACCCCGGGGGGGACCCGGACGCGTTCGACCTGGCCGGCTTCGCCGTCGGCGTGGTGGAGCGGGACCGGGTGCTGGGCCCTGCCCTGGTCCGGCCCGGCGACGTCCTGGTGGGCCTCCTGTCGCCCGGCCTGCGCTGCAACGGCTACTCGCTGGCGCGCCGGGTGCTGCTCGAGGACGCCCGGCTGCCCCTGGACGGCCCGGCCTGGCCCGGCGCCGAGGTCACCCTCGCCGACGAGCTGCTGCGGCCGTCGGTGATCTATGCCCCGGCGGTGGTGGCGCTGGCCCGGGAGCTCTCGGTCCGAGCCGTGGCCCACGTCACGGGCGGCGGCATCGGTGCCAACCTGGCCCGGGTGCTGCCCCCCGGCTGCGACGCCGAGTTGTCCCGCTCGACGTGGCCGACGCCGCCCATCTTCGGAGAGATCGGGCGGCTGGGCCAGGTCGACGGCGAGGAGATGGCGCGGGTCTTCAACCTGGGGCTCGGGATGGTGGCGGTGATGGGGCCGGAGGGCGCCACGGCGGCGGTCGACCTGCTGGCCGGCCACGGGCACGAGGCCGCCGTGGTCGGGCGGGTGGTCGCGGGCCGGGGACGCGTCCGGCTCGACCCGTGAGGAGGTCGGGACCTGTTGACGGGAATCCGTGATCGTGTCTCGTTCGACCGCCAGCGCCATCCCGCGGCTCCTGTCGGCTGTGCCCTCTTCTTCAACAGGAAGTAAAGAAGCTAGAGCAAGGACTCGACCTTAGCCACCGCGGCCTCGGTGAGCAAGGCAAACTGCTGGGCGTTGTTGGGGGTGATGCCTATCTCGACCATCACAACAAGGGTCCGGTCGGTGCGCACTATCGCCACGTCCATGCGGGCCGAGAAGCCAGCGGGAACAGAGATGCCCTTCAGGACCGCTGCATAGCGCTGCTCACCGAGAGCGGGCAGAGACATGGGCGCAATGTGAGCGGCCCTGACACATGTCGGCAGTGACACCTGCAGGTCCCGGAACACTTCTTTGGCCTGAGCGACCGAGGGAGCCACGCCGAGGGCCTCGATGGCGATAGGCCCAACCGTGCTCTTCGCGAACGCCTCGTACACCTTCACCCCGCGATTGCCCGGGCGGGCGGAGGTGGGGCAGGATCCGGCGCTGGTCCCTGAGCCAGCGCCCACGACGGCGTGGATGAAACCGGCCGGCATCTGGGAAAGGGTGAGCAACTTGGCTTGGAGCTGGCCTTTGGTCGGCAACGGGGCGGTGATGATGGGCATTGTCACGGCGCCCCTCGCCCCCGCCTTGGCGTGGCCGTGGAGGCCAGCCGAGCATGCAGTGAGTCCTACTGCCGCAAATGCTACTGCCACGATCCGCCTCATCATTCACCCCCTCCCGGAGTTCTGATGTTATGCCGCAAGCGCATCGCGCTGATTGGGACTGGTCAGCTGGCCTCAGTCCAGGGGCGCTCGTTGAGTAGATCGCGCAGGTGGTCCGTGGCGCAGCGGAAGTCGCGCTCCCACTGGGCAGTTCGGCGGTCGTGGTTCCCGAGGGCTTGCTCGGCGTCGTCAAGGTGGTCGATCACCCACTGGCGTACGAGCGCGCTGGGTTCGATGCCGCGGTCCTCGGCGAGCCGGCGCAACTGCTCGATCCGTTCATCGGGCAGCCGCAGCCCGTAGACCGAAGACCTCATCGGGCGGCGCCGGCGGTAGTGGAGATCGGCGTCGGGGGTGGCTTCCGCGTGCTCGGCTTCAGCGAGGATCTTCTCCCGAAGCTGCTGGCTGGGCTCGGTCATGTCAGGGACGTCGATGTCGGTGATGGGAAGCTCGACGACCGGCACGCCGTCGTAGGTGTCACCGCTCGAGATCACAGTCCTACTGTATAACGACGTTCAACAGTTCGTCCCACCGGGGGATCCCGCTGTACACATCAAAGCGTGGTTGCTGGCCGTCTACCCCGGGGGTGTAGTTGGATACGCCCCTCGTACCCGGCCCAGTTCTCCCGAAGCTGTCCCCAGCCGCAAGGTAGACGGGGCGCGCGTTGAGCCTCGTCCGGGTCATCCGGCGTCCGAGCGGGGCGCCTGCGGTTCGCTTGGCTCGTCCACTGCGACACGCCAGTGGACCCCTCGGACGGTGGGTAGGCCGATCACGACCAGGCTCCCCAGGACGGCACAGGCGGCACCGAAGCCGAGTACGAGATGGGTACCGACGAGGAGGGCCACCGGTCCGGCGGCCGCGTAGGCGATGGGGCCGGCGCTGTAGGAGCCCACCAGGGAGAAGGCGTAGACCCGGGCCTGGGCGTCCCTTGGCACCTGCTGTTGGACGGAGACGGACCAGAAGATGTTGAACCCGGCGGACCCCAGACCGGCCAGGGCCGCGCCGGCGGCCACCTCTGGGGTGGGTAGCCCGAAGGCCAAGATAGCCAGGGGCGCCGGATAGGCGAGAGAGGCGACGGTGGCCACCAGTAGCGGCCGCCGTGGCCTGCGACCGAGGGCCGCCAGGCCACCCACCACGGAGCCGGCTCCGAAGGCGGCCATGATGATGCCCCAGGCCTGGGCCCCGCCCAGGTAGGCGTTGGACACCACCGGGCCGAGCAGGAGAAACGGGCCCCAGGCCAACAGGTTGAAGATGGTGAACTGCAGAGTCGTTACCCACAGCCAGGTCCTCGAGCGAAACTCAGCCCATCCCTCCATCAGGTCGCGCAGCACGGCGGGTGCCCGGCGAAGAGCAGCGCCGCCAGGAGCCACTGGCTGGTGGTCCGGAGCAAGTCGGCACCGAGCATCACCGGGCGCCGGCCGAGGCGGTCGGCCACCACCCCTCCCGCGAGCATGAGGAGCACTTGGGGGACGATCTGAGCGGCGAAGACGTAGCCGAGGTCGGCGGCCGAACCTCCGTTGTCGAGGACGGCGAAGGCCAAGGCGATCGAGGCCATGGCCGTGCCGAGCTTGGACGGGACGTAGCCGAAGAGGAAATGCCGCAGCCGGTGGGCCCTGGTCATGGTGTCGGCCCCACGGTTGGCTCTCTCTGCCGCGAGTACGTGAAGCTGGCGGGCGAGGCGGGACGGTTGAGGCGGGAGATCGCCACCCGCTGGTTCCACGCCGGCGTCCTGGCGGTGCCGGCTCGCCAGCTCGGGACCGGGACGATCCTGGTCGATGAGGGCACCAGGAGCTGCCTGGTGTGGTGATCTGCGCTCGAGTGACGGAGGCGGCGGCGAGTCGAGCCACTCGCGAGCGCTCGATGAGCCGAGCCGGTCCGCCCCACCCTGGCTCGATCTCGAGCTCGATGCGCAGGTAGCCGGCGCCGGGATGGGATGCCCGCCCGCACGGAAGATTTCTCGAGATTTCTTGCCTGGAACGGCCGGGTCTACGAACAGACGTTCTATGCTGGGGGGCATGGAAGGGGATGGGGTGGAACCGGGGAGGGGGCCCCGGACCGGGCCTGGCGGGTCCGCCTGCTACCGGGGATGTCCCCCCGGAGAGCTGGGCGAGGTCATCGACCAGGTCCACGGCCTGATGCTGTGCGCCGAGGGGGAGCTGATCGGCCTGATCGGGGCTCTGGAGGACTCCGGGGCCTATGCGATGGACGGG
>JBOGGR010000140.1:0-1751 GCA_050744025.1 Acidimicrobiales bacterium | reverse complement strand
GGAAGTCCCCGTACGCCCCCTGCGCCCCGGTCGCCGGGTCCCTCGTGAAGCCGACCCCGGTCCCCGACGCGTCGTCGCGGTTGCCGAACACCATGGCCTGGACGTTGACGGCCGTGCCCAGCTCGTGGGGGATGCGCTCGCGGTTGCGGTACGCGATGGCGCGGGGGCTGTTCCACGACTTGAACACGGCGTCGACGGCGCCCCGCAGCTGGTCCGCCGGGTCCTCTGGGAACGGGGCCCCGCTGCGGCGCTCGACCAGCTCCTTGTAGGCGCCGATCAGCTCCCGCAGGACCTCGACCGGGACCTCGGCGTCGCTGCCCGCCCCCGAGCGGGCCTTGTGCTCGTCGAAGACCCGGTCCAGCTCCTCGCCCTCCATCCCGAGCACGATCCGCCCGTACATGGAGATGAACCGCCTGTACGAGTCGTAGGCGAAGCGCTCGTCGCTCGTCTGCTTGGCCAGGCCCTCCACCGACGCGTCGTTGAGCCCGAGGTTCAGGACCGTGTCCATCATGCCCGGCATGGAGAACTTGGCCCCGGAGCGCACGCTCACGAGCAGGGGGTCGGCGGGGTCGCCGAGCACCTTGCCCATGTCGGCCTCCAAGCCCCGGCGGGCCTCGGCCACCTGCTCCGCCAGGCCCTCGGGCCACTCCCCCGTCATCGCCTCCCGGCAGGCGTCGGTGGTGATCGTGAACCCGGGCGGCACCGGCAGGCCGAGCACCGACGTCATCTCGGCCAGGTTGGCCCCCTTGCCCCCGAGCGCGTCCTTCATCTCCATCGGTGGCCGCGGATGCTCATGGTCGAAACGGAACACGTACTGCATCAGGCCTCCTGCCCACTCTCGTCGTCTTCTTCCCGAGCCTACGACAGTGGGCCGGCGGACTCGGAGACGCCCACGGGAGCGGGCACGGCGGCCCGGCGCGCCGAACGCCATTTCTACGAGCGGGATCAGGAGAGGCGGGACCTGAGCTCTTCCACCAACCGCCCCACGGGCACCCGGACCTGCTCGGTCGAGTCCCGCTCCCGCAGCGTCACCGCCTCGTCCGTGAGCGAGTCGAAGTCGACGGTCACGCACCACGGCGTCCCGATCTCGTCCTGGCGCCGGTAGCGCCGGCCGATGGCCTGGGTCTCGTCGTAGTCGCACATCCAGTGGGGGCGGAGGACGGCGAGCAGCTGGCGAGCGAGCGGGGTGAGCGTGTCCTTCTTGGAGAGAGGCAGCACCGCCACCTGGTAAGGCGCCAGGCGGGGGTGGAGCCGCAGGACCGTCCGCCTCTCGCCGGCCACCTCGTCCTCGTCGTACGCGGCGAGCAGGAACGACATCATGGCCCGGGTGGCCCCGGCTGCCGGCTCGATCACGTGGGGCCGCCAGCGCTCCCCGCTGGCCTGGTCGAACCACTCCAGCCGCTCGCCGCTGGCCCTCGCGTGCGCGGCGAGGTCGTAGTCGGTCCGGTTGGCGATGCCCTCGAGCTCGCCCCATCCAAAGGGGAAGGCGAACTCCACGTCGAAGGTGCCGGCCGAGTAGTGCGAGAGCTCGTCCTGCTCGTGCTGGCGCAGGCGCAGCTTGTCCGGGGGGATGCCGAGGTCGCGGTACCAGGCGATGCGCTCGGCGCACCAGTAGTCCAGCCACTTGGGGCCGTCGCCGGGCGGGACGAAGTACTCCATCTCCATCTGCTCGAACTCCCGGGTGCGGAAGACGAAGTTCCCCGGGGTGATCTCGTTGCGGAACGACTTGCCGATCTGCGCGATCCCGAACG
>JBOGGR010000139.1:0-6038 GCA_050744025.1 Acidimicrobiales bacterium | reverse complement strand
CCGAGCCCTTCAACTCGGTCATCTCGACCGTGCTCACCTGCAACCCGAAGCAGGGCAACTCCAAGACCAACAACTGCTCCTGGCAGCTGGGCGAGTACGGCGGCATCAGCTACGGCACCCCGTACGCCGTGGGCACTGGGCTCCTCAACACCGGCGGCTCGTTCAACGCCGGCTCCTACTCCAGCAAGAAGATGGACGCCCTCATCCAGGGCACGGAAACCTCGACCAGCCCGTCGGCCTTCACCCAGTACGAGAACTACGCAGCCAGGCAGGTCCCGTGGCTGTGGGTGCCGGTCGCGGTCTCAGAAGCAGCCGGAGCCCCCAACGGCATCATCATCTACAAGAAGGGCCTGGCGGGCGTTGCGCCGATCAACCCGGTGAGTGTGGCCACGCCGGAGAACTACTACTACACGAAGTGACGTGACGGCCGAGCCCGCCACCCAGCCGAGTTCGCCCCCGCCCGAGCGGTTGATGCCGGGGCCCTTGCCCCCGGCATCAGCTCGGGCCTCAACAACCCGCTGCCCAGCAGTTCCTCGCCTACGTCAACCGCCTCGTCCACGGGAACCTGGGCTACTCCTTCACCCTCTCCCTGACCGTCGGCCAGCTCATCGCCGAGCGCCTGCCGAAGGACCTGATCCTCGTCGGCATCTCCTCGGTGATCTCGGTGATAGTGGCCATCCCGCTCGGCATCTACCAGGCGGTGCGGCGCAACCGGATAGGTGACTACACGGCCACGGGCCTCGCCTACATCTTCTACTCGATGCCGATCTTCTTCCTGTGCCTCCTTCTCATCGCCGCCTTCGCCATCCAGTTCCACGTGTTGCCGCCCGAGGCCCCCCAGTTCACCAACGCCCTTTCCATCCTGGCCCACCCGAGGGGCCTGATCCTGCCGGTGGCCGAACGGCGAGGGCCAAGGGGCTCTCCGAGCGAACCGTCCTCCTCCGCCACCTGCTGCGCAACACCATGATCCCGATCGTCACCCTGCTCGGCCTCACGCTCCCCGTCGTGGTGGGCGGCGCCCTCATCGTGGAGGCTGTGCTCAACTACCCGGGCTACCCCTTGGGGAGCAGCGCGCCGGGCGCTGGTGGCGACCCGATGGGCACGGGGTACTGGCCCATGGTTGTCGAGTGGGTGATGGTGAACGAGTGGGGCGGTGCCAGGTCCACCCCGTCGGGGTCGTAGAGGTAGCCAGGGCCGGTGCCGTGCACGCCCGTGTGGCCGTACTGCCACACGATCTGGTTGGTCCGGGGGTCGACGACGATCACCCGGTGGTTGAAGTCGTCGTTGGCCAGGATGTCCCCGTTGGGCAAGGGGATGGCCAGTGACGGATGGTTGAGGCGTGTCCCGCCGCTGCCGGTGAAGCGCCAGACCAGGCGGCCGGACTGGGTGAACTCCTCGATCTGGCCGGGGTCGGAGTAGTCGGCGGTGAGGTAGAGGCGGGGGCGGACCTCGTTGGTGTCAGACGGGTAGGCCACCCCCGGGGGATGGGTCGAGAAGGTGATCTGTCCGGACCGGCTGAGCCCGTTCACCCAGTCCCCGTTGATCTCAGTGACGAGGTAGCGGCCGTTGGCCATGGGGAAGGCCCCGTTGGGGCTGCCCCAGCGCCGGGGCGGGTTGTGGTAGCAGGCGTTGGTGGTCATGCCGTAGACGTGGAGGGGATGGTGGTACGGAGGGCGCAGGACCAAGACTCGGCAGTTCTTGATGTCGGCGGTGACGATGTCCCCGTTCGGCATCATCATGGCGTCGTCAGGGTTGTCCAGCTGGTTCGGCCCCGATCCGGGCACGCCCGGGGTCCCGTAGCGCCAGACGATGCGATGGGTGGCTACGTCGATCAGGCTGATCGTGAAGTCGTCCTCCTGGGTGGCCAAGATGTAGCGGCCGTCGGGGGTGAAGAAGGCGTCGTCGGGCACGAGGAAGCTCTGTCCCGGTCGCAGGTCGCCGGGTCGGGGGAACTCCCAGGCGATGGTGCCGTTCGGATCCACGATCAGGAGCCGATTGTTGAGGTGGTCGGCGACGAGCACGGGCCCGGGCAGGACCGACGGGTTCGAGCCGGGAGCTAGGTTGGGGCACGGACACCTGGCCACGGCCGGAGCGGGCCGCCCGCCCGCCCTGGTGGTCGCCTGGGTGGAGGCGCCAGTCCCAGGGTGGGCGCGCGTCCCGGCCGAGCCCTGCGGCTGCCCCGGCACCTGACCGCCGCAGGCCGCAGCCAGGAGGGCGACGACCACCAGGGCCGCCATCGCAGTCAGTCGAGCCGTCATCGGACGCTCCACAGGCCTCCTCGGCGACAGCCTCATGGCTTGACTCCCGGCGGTCCCCGCCCGTGGCCGCTGCCGAGGTGTCGACCCGCCCGGGCTGTCGGTCACCGCTCACACCCCGCTGGGATCGGGACCAGCCTGCAGTCGTTGGCCGCGTACCCGGCGCTGGCCAGCGCGCTCAGCGCCACCCCCCGGTCGTCGAGGAGTCGGGCCCGGTCGCCGATACGCCGGGTCCGCTCATGGCCTCGGCCCATCATCAGCACCCAACGTCGCCGGGTCGCGCCTGGGAGAGGGCGAGGGGCATGGGCACCGTTCGATCCGGCTCGCCGACGACCCGGTCCCTGCCTTCGGCCAGGGCAGTGACCGAGGAGTTGGGCCACGATGGCCTCAGGGTCCTCGTCACCAGGCTGTCGGTCGCCAGCACGTCGGCATCGGCTCGGGCCGACACCCGACCTGTCTCCCGACCCTTGTAGCCCTCCCTCCCGCCCCTGGGCCGGCAGGGCACCGGCGGTTGTCGAGGATCTGGAGCCGGCCGGGCACGGGCGAGCGGGCGGCCGTGCCCGAGACCGCCCGGTCCCGGGAGACACCGAGGCCCACGGGGCCAGGTATGCGGCCGATGGCGGTGGCGGCACTCCAGGCCCCCACCCGGGCGGTGGCCACCTCGGCCTCACCGGCACCGGCCAGCCGCAGGGTGGTGCCGGCCCAGTTCCTCCGCACTCCCTCGACCCCCTCACCGCCGCGGCGCAGCTGTGGCCAAAGGCCACCATGGGACCCGGGCTTGGGCGGCCAGGCGGACCCCCGACTCGTCATCGACCGACCGTCGCCAGGGCACAGCGTCCTCGGTCGAACAGACTTGCCTTCGCCACGTATGACTGCTCGATCGTGTCGTGGTAGTCGAGGTGCTCGGGGAGAAGTTGGTTAACACCACGGCTCGCACGCGGGTCCCCCCCACCCCGTAATGGTCCAAGTCATCGGAGGAGCATTCCATGGCCACTGCGTGGGTCCCAGCCCCTACCATGGCCGACAGGGCTGGAGGTCCGGGACCTCGGGCGGGGTGAGGACGGCGGGTCGAGATGCGTGGCCCGGTGCGCCACTTCAGGGCGCCAGCCCTGCCACCAGGGGCCGCTTCCAGCAAGTAGGTCATCGTGGTCTTGCCGCTGGCCCCGCCGGCCCCGACCACGCCCAAGCGCCCGGAGGGCCAACCCTGGACCGTGGCTGCCGCCAGTCCCAGCACAGCCTGGCCCGAGGGCACCCGGAGCTGGGGGCTCCAAGGGGCGGAACCGGTGCAAGACCAGGGCGGGGGCCCCGGATGCCATGGCGGCGGGGCGTGGTCATGGCCGTGGTGCGCAGGCCGGGCAGGACGCCGAACAGCCACCCGGGCCGACCTGGCCGCTGTCGTGGCTCAGGTCATGAATGACGGTGTCTGCTCCTCGGAGGCGGGACTCGGGCAGTCCGGTGACCAGCGCTCGGGCGGTTATGGCCATGGCAACGTCTCAGCCTGGTCCTCGGCCGCTGAGAGAGCGTTGAGAGCCGGACCGCGCTCGTGACCGACCCGACGGTCGGCGCCCGTCACGCTCACACCCGGGCCACCGGGATCCGGCGGCCCTCCAGGGCCACGAAGCCACTCCGGGGCAAGGTAGCCGCCGTCGTGGTCGAGGACCGAGGCCAGCCGACAGGGGGCTGCCGACTGCAGGAGGCCTCACCTACGGGACCGGCGCGCCGTCCTCCGATCGTGGCAGGCGGGCGACGAAGCGTGCCCCGTTCCTGCTGTCGGCCACCTCGATGCTCCCGCCGTGTCGGACAACGATCTCCTTGACGATGGCCAGCCCCAAGCCGGTGCCCCCGTCGTCCTGGGTGCGGGCCTCATCGAGGCGGGCGAAGCGCTCGAAGATCCGGTCCCGGTCGGGGCCGGGGATGCCGGGGCCGTCGTCGGCCACCACCAGCTCGATCTGTCCAGCCCTGGCCCCAAGCTCGACGCGGACCGATCCCGTGGCGTGGCGCTCGGCGTTGTCGAGGAGATTGTGCACGACTCGGGCCAGCTGGTCGGGATCGCCGCGGACCCGGCCGGCAGAGACCCGGTGGAGGTCCAGCGCGACCCGGCTCCTGGTCCGCAGCCGCCGGGCCTCGGCTAGCACCACCTCGTCCAGGTCGACCACGTCCAGGCGGCCGACCACCGTGGGCTCGTCGGCTCTTGCCAGCGCCAAGAGGTCCTCCACCAGTCGCTGCAACCGGCGGGCCTCCTCCAGGGCGTCGGCGGCCACGGTCTCCCAGCCGATGTCGTGAGGGTGGGCGAGAGCCACCTCCAGGGTGGCTTGGAGGACGGTGAGCGGGCTGCGCAGCTCGTGAGAGGCGTCGGCCACGAACCGGCGCTGGCTGGCCGCCGAGGAGTCCAGACGGTCGAGCATCTCGTTCATGGTCCGGGCCAGGCGGGCCACCTCGTCCCTGGAGGTGGGCTCGGGGACCCGACGGTGCAGGTCGTGGCCGGTGATGTCGGCCACCTCGGCCCGGATGGCCTCCACCGGCCGGAGGGCTCGGCCGCTCAGCACCCAGACCAGGCCACCCACCAGGGCCACCAGCACGGGCAGCCCCCCGGCCAGGGCCAGGCCCACGGTCGTGGTGGCTTCCACCACCGATCGCAGCGAGGCAGCAACGTAGACGGTGACCAGGCCGGGTGGTCTGGCGCCTCCCAGGGCCTTGGGAGTGCTGACGGTCTTGGCCAAGAGGAGGTAGGGCCCTTCGGCGTCGGAGAAGCCCTCGGCCTCGGGGACACCGAGGGTTGGGACGGAACGGATGGTGGTGCCCTCGGGACCGGGGCGCAGGCGGCTCAAAGGCTCGGTCCCGAGCAGGCTGGCGCTGCTGGCCAGCACCTGGCCGCCTGACCCGATCACCTGGGCGAAGGTGTCACCCCGGCCGGCGGGGAGGGTGGTAGGCAGCTGGCCCAGGCGGAGCAAGGAGACCACGTCGGTGAGCTGGGCGTGCGCCGAGGTCTCCACCCCCTCTTCCAGGGACTTGCCGAGGAGCCCGAGGAGCCCGATGGCTCCGACGGCCAGGGCGGCTGCCACCACCACCACGGCAGCCAAGGTGGCCCGGGCCCGGACCGAACCGAACCGGGCCAGGACGGCTCCCGACCGGTCGAGCCGGTGTCGAGTCGTCTCCTGCTCAGCCACCGTCGGCCGCCAGGCGGTAACCGGTGCCCCTCAGCGTCTCGATGGTCTGGCGGCCGAAGGGCAGGTCGACCTTGCGGCGCAGGTAGCGGACGTAGACCTCCACGATGTTGTCGTCGCCCTCGAAGTCGAAGTCCCAGACGTGGTCGAGGATCTCGGCCTTGGAGGTGACCTGGCCGGCCCGGCGCATGAGGAACTCGAGGAGGGAGAACTCCCTTGGGCTGAGGGTGATCTCCTTCTCCCCCCGCCGGCAGGTGTGGGTAGCGGGGTCGAGGGCCAGGTCACCGGCCCTCAGGACCGCGGGGCGTTCCCGAGCACCCCGGCGCAGCAGGGCTCGTAGGTGGGCGACCAGGACGACGTAGGAGAAGGGCTTGGCCAGGAAGTCGTCGGCCCCGGTGTCCAGGGCCTCGGCCTCGTCCCACTCGCCGGACTTGGCGCTCAGCATGAGGATCGGCGTCCAGTTGCGCTCCTCTCGGAGCGTGGCGCAGACCCGGTAGCCGTTCACCTTGGGCAGCAGGATGTCCAACACGATGGCGTCGTGGGCCTGCTCGCGGGCCAGCCACAGGCCCTCGGCTCCGTCCAAGGCCACGTCCACGGCGAAGCCCTCGGCCTCCAGGCC
>JBOGGR010000138.1:0-3115 GCA_050744025.1 Acidimicrobiales bacterium | reverse complement strand
GCTATGAGCATCTGCCCACCAAGGAGGTGATCCACGAGCTAGGCGAGGCCGACCGTCGCTGTTGGCGCTGCGGGCAGCCCTACCAGGCCATCGAGGGCGACGAGGTCTCGACCGAGATCGAGTGGCGGGTCGAGGTCTACCGCAAGGAGCACCACCGGCGGCGCTATCGCCGGTGCTGTCGATGCGATGGCTCCCCGGCGGTGATGGTGGCCCCGGTGGTGCCCAAGGTCATCCCCAAAGGCCTCCTCAGCCCCCTGGCCATCGCCCAGGTCCTGGTGGACAAGTTCGCCCTGGCCCGCCCGGCCAACAAGATCATCGCCGCCCTTCGCCTCCAGGGCCTGGAGCTGGCCCCGGGCAGCCTGGCGGGGATGCTCCACAAGGTGGCCGGGCTGCTGGCCCCGCTGCAGGAGGCCCTCTTTGCCCACGCCCGGCAAGCCTCCTGGTGGAACTGCGACGAGACCTCCTGGGCCTGCTTCTTCGATCCTGACGCCCTGCCCGGAGCGAGGAGGAGGAAGTGGTGGCTGTGGGTGGCCAGGGGGCAGGAGGTCACGGTCTTCCTCCTCGCCCCTCACCGCTCGGCCGAGGTGCTGGACCGCCTCCTTGGGGCCAAGGAGGAAGCGGTGTCGGGGATCGTGGGGTCCGACATGTACGCCGCCTACGGCTGCTTGGACCAGGTCCGCTTCGTGAACGCCTGGTGCTGGGCCCATGTGCGTCGCCACATCCGCCGGGCGGCGGCCTCGGCGGGCGGGCTTGGGGCATGGTCAGAGGGCTGGCTGCAGGCCATCGCCACCATGTACCGGGCCTGGCATACCCGCCGCCGGGGCACCGACGACGGGAGGGCGCTCAAGGAGTCGGTCGCCGACATGCGGGCCAGGCTCGACGCCCAGCTCTCCCACCCTGAGCTCCTGGTCCCCCAGGCCAGGGCGGTGCTCCAGATGATGGACTCCCACTGGGCCGGCCTGGTCGTGTTCGTGTCGCACCCCGAGATCGGGCCGGACAACAACGCGGCCGAAAGGGCGCTTCGCTCCGAGGTCCTCTTGAGGAAGAGCTGCGGGGGATCGGGGGCGCCCTGGGCGGCCGAGCTGGCCGCCGCCGCCTTCTCGGTGGTGGCCACCGTCGCCCAGTGGGGCCTCAACCCCCTCACCTACCTCACCGACTACCTGTCGGCCTGTGCCCTGGCCGGGGGCCGGGCCCCGGAGGAGCTGAGCCCCTACCTGCCCTGGTCGGCGCCGCCGGGCCACCTGGAGCGGTGGAGGTCACCGCCGTGAGCCACCGCTACGTCGGGCGGGACTTCTCCGAGGAGGAGCTGGCCGCCATCCGGGGGCTCTGCGCCGATCCCACCTACCCCACCCGGGCCTCCATCTCCCGGGCCGTGTGCCATGGCCTTGGGTGGAAGAGGCCGGACGGTCACCTGAAGGACATGTCGGCGCGCGTCGCTCTTGCCCGCATGGAGAGAGACGGCCTCATCGCGCTGCCGGCGCCGACCCGGGCCCAGCCGTTGCCCCGAAGGCACCTGGTCCCCACCATCGAGGAGGGCCCCGAGCTGCGCTGCCCCCTTCCCGACCTTGGGCCCATAGAGCTCTTCGTGGTCGCTGGGCGCCGGGACTCGCTCAGGTGGAACGAGATGGTGGGGCGCTTCCACTACCTCGGCTACACCCGCCTGGCCGGCGCCCAGCTCCGCTACCTGGCCACGGCCGGGGGGCAGCTCATCGCCGCCCTGGGCTTTGGGGCCGCGGCCTGGGCCCTCGCCCCCCGGGACACCTTCATCGGCTGGTCGCCCGAGGCCCGCCGGTCACAGCTGCACCTGGTGGTGGGCCACCCCCGGTTCTTGATCCTGCCTTGGGTCAAGGTCCCCCATCTGGCCTCCCACCTCCTCGGAGCCGTCACCCGCCGCCTGGGGGGCGACTGGATCGCCCGCTACGGCTATGCCCCGGTGCTGGTCGAGACCTTCGTCGAGGTGGGGCGCCACCGGGGCACCTGCTACCAGGCTGCCAACTGGGCTCGCGTGGGCACCACCAAGGGCCGGGGCAAGCTGGACCGGGCCAACGCCCGGGCGCTTCCGGTGAAGGACATCTACCTCTATCCCCTCGACCGGGGCTTCCGGGCCAAGCTGGGGGCTGGCTAACGAGCGTGGCTAGTCACCCTGACCAGGTTCGGCTCCAGGTCGTGATGGCAGACTGCCCGGGACCAAGAAGAGGAGGAGATGGTGGCCGAGCCCCCGAGAAGCGACCAGGGCCTGCACGTCGTCGCCCATGCCCCTGAGGGCTTCCATCTCGTGCGGGACGGCTTCTTCGGGGCCTGGGCACACGTGCACCTGGCCGAGGACCATGTGGGCGGGGGCGCCCCCGAGCTTCATCTCGAGTGCGAGCACCCTCTCTCCGAGGTGCTGGCCTCCACCCCGCCGGAGAGACGAGCCAGCCCCGTGCTGGCCCACGCCAACCTGGTGGGCACCCTGGCCCACGACGCCCAGGTCGAGCTGACCAAGCCCGCCACCGGGCCCGGCGGGGACCTCCGGGCCCTGCCCGCCACGGAGCTTGAGAGCCTTGTCGGCCCGGCCAGCGAGGCAGCCGAGACCCTCTCTGCCCTGTCGGCCGAGCTGGCCGCGGTCCTGATGGGGCCCGCCCAGGAGATCGCCGACCACGTCACCCAGCAACGGGCCACGAAGGCGGCGCTGGCCGGCATACTCGTGCACGAGGAGCTTCGCAGCGTCCTGGCGCTCATCTCCGAGCGTCTCCCGGCAGCCCACCCCAGGAGGCCTGGTCGCAACGAGGCCTGCCCCTGCGGGTCCGGGCGCAAGTACAAGCGCTGCTGCGGCCGACCCAGCTGAGTCGAGCTCGATCCGCCTGTCGAACGCCGTCCCGAACCCGGTGGCCATGCCATGACCATGACGGCTTCGGCTGGGTTGCTCCCCGCCTATCTACTCACCAACGGTGCGCCCAGGCCGGGTGACAAACTGGCCCCGCCGGACCCTGGTTCACCGAATACGTACGTTCACCCAGCCAGGGTCAAGGCCGGCCGGAGGCCGCCCGCAGGGCTTGGCCTTGACGCTGGCGCTGACCAGGGCACTCAAGGGAGGACAATGGCTCAGGCCCCCTCCCTGGGGGCCTGGCTGCAT
>JBOGGR010000137.1:0-18132 GCA_050744025.1 Acidimicrobiales bacterium | reverse complement strand
CGAGGTGCTGGTGGATCGCGGCTTCGACCACGGCCCGGAGGTGCCGGAGATACCCCTTCTGACCACCAGGGGCGCCGGCCACCCAGCGGTAGAACGCCGAGGAGAGGGGGATGCGCACAGCGTTGGCGCCGTCCGAGCGGATGGTGGAGAAGACTCGAGACCGGTCGCGGTACTCGGGCGTGGTGACCGCAGCCAGCTCAGGCGGGATCGAGCCGTCCCTCACGTAGAACGGGAGCATGTAGACGGTCACACCCTTCATGACGAAGCGCTGGCCGTTGGAACGCTCGAGGACGTGCCCGGCCACGTGCAGCGCCGGAGGACCCTCAGTCGGGCTGGGCCCGCCGCAGGAGGTCAACGTCGCGCCCAGGAGCACGAGTAGGAGAGCTGTGCGCCAGGGGCACCGGCGGGGATGCGCCACTGCTTCAGACGGCGGCCAGGTGCTGGCGGATGGCCCCTTCGAAGACCTCGGCGCCGAACGCCGTCGTGTGCCCTCGCAGGTCGGTCGGCGACCAGCGGCGGGACAGCACGTCGGTGATGGCCGCCGCCCAGCTCCCCGGGTCCCAACCCTCGACGAGCCGTCCCGTCACTCCGTCGCGAACGGTCTCGAGGGCGCCCCCGGCTGCCACGGCCACGACGGGTCGGCCCGCGAAGCTGGCTTCCACGGGGCCGAAGCCGAAGTCCTCCACTCCGGGGGCCAGGACGACGGAGTGCGAGACGAAGACCTCGGCCAGCCGGTCGTCGTCCAGCCATCCGGCGAAGTCGACGTGGCCGGACGCGAGCCGGCGCAGCCGAGGCTCGTCGGGGCCCTCGCCCACCACCGTGAGAGGGATCCGGGCCGCGGCACAGGCGGCGATGGCCACCTCGATCCGTTTGTAGGGCAGGAGCCGGGCCACCACCAGCGCCCGTGGCCGGGAGGGGAGGGGCTGTGGCCGGGACGGGAGATGGGCCGTGGCCAGCGGTGGGTAGACCACCGGGGCAACCCGTCCGTAGGTCTTCGCGATCCGCCGGGCCGTGACCTCGGAGTTGGCAACGTATGCCACATGTCCGAGGGCGGCACGGCGATCCTGGCGACGGAGGGGGGCGAGGGCCGCCCGGGCCGCCCGAGCTGCCGCCCGCCCGCGGAAGTAGGCCTCGGGATCGTAGAGGAACCGGGGAGGGGTATGGCAGTAGACGAGGGACCGCGGGTGGCGGATGTGATGGGCGAAGGCCGACGACGAGACGACCACGCGTTCGGCGTCTCCGAGCGGCAGGCGCCGGAACGCGCCTGGGTAGCGCAGCACGGCCCGACGGAAGTGCTGCGGATCGACCCGGCCCTGGAGGTGCGACGTGACCACCTCGAGGTCGCGGAACTCGTCGTATGTGCGTTCGGCCGCGTACAAGGAGGTGAAGATGGGCGAGCCCCCGAACATCGAGGCGAGGTGCAGGACGACCCGCTCCGCCCCTCCTCTCTGGGAGAGGTAGTCGTGGACGATCGCCACGTTCACCCGGTGGTGCTCGCCGGCGCGTGACCAGGGGTGCCGCGAGACATCTCCTCGGCCGTGACCCGGCGGCCGGCCAGGAGGCTGGCGCCCACCTGCTGCTGGAACCGGCGCGCCAGCCGGATGGCTGCCATCTCGACCCCGAAGACCTCGAGGGCTCCGCCGGCTCGGGCCGTGCCAGTGCACAAGCTGGTGGCAGCAGCCGCCACCCGGGGATGCCGGCAGGCACGGACCAGCCACCGAGCCGGTCGGGGCAGCCCCTCCTCGAAGATGGTGGGGTCCAGTCGGCCGAGGAGGTCCCCGTGGAGCTCGTGGACGAGCCACCGTCCGGCCCCGTGTGAGCGGCAGTCACGCAGGAACGCCTCGATGGTGCGGTGATGCAGGTGGCGAGCCGCCAGGGAGCGGTCGAAGACGCCTGTCAGCCCGGCCCGCAGGCAGCGCAGGCCGAGGTCCTGGTCCTCGTGGTAGAGGTCCGGGAAGCGGGGCGAGGACGGGCCTACGGTCGTGTAGTCATCCCTACGGAGCGAGATGTTCCCGCCCCACAGGCCGGACAGGACCCGGTCCGGGTGGCGCTCCAGCTGGGCGCAGTGGGCCTCGTACTCGGCGGCGTAGAGGAAGGTCGGGCTGTCGCCTGCCCGCCGCCGCGCTGGCAGCGCAACGGGCATGTAGCCCATCACGACGAGCCCCTTGGCCCGGGCGTGGTGACGGGCGTGGCCGCTCACCAGGCCCGGCAGCGCCATCACGTCGTCGTCGAGGAGCAGGACGACCTCTCCGAGGGCCCGGGCCAGGGCCGCCTCGCAGGCCGCCGGCTTGCCGCGGTGCTCGACGAACATGGGCTCGAGGCGCGGGTCGGACTCGGCGATGCCATCGAGGAGCTCGATGGAGCCGTCCCGGCTGCCGTCGACCACGACCACGACCTGAATCGCGGCTGGATCGTCCAGCAGGGGCCTGAGCACCTGCTCGAGCATGGCTGCCCTCCGGTGGGTGGGGATGATGACCGAGACCGTGGGCAGGCTCGACGTCGACCCTGAGGCGGCTGGTGTCATGGCGGTAATGGTCTCAGGTTTTGCTTCGCCGGAGCGAGCGCTCCGCGTGATGCGACCCTCGCTCCTCATCGTCGCACCAATCGTCACTCAATGTGCGATTCGCCCGGCAGGCTCGCTAATTGTCGCTGAATCGTCGTATCTGAGCCACGAAAAGTGGTATAGTGCAAGCGGTCGGTAGGCCTAAACTACATGGAGTGGTTGTCCGACGATGAGCCGAGGGGTTGTGGCTCGCGGACGGCGGCCGAGGCGTGAGGCGGAGGCTTTCCGCGAGGACCTGGTGGAGGTCGGGATGGCAGTTGCGGCGAGAAGCACCACGACGGCGGGGTTGTCACCGTGGGCCGAGGTGGCCCACGGGGTGCGGCACCGGTGGACCTACCTCCTCGTTGCCGACGTCGCCGGCCTCGTGGCGTCGGCCACGTTGGCCCTTTTCATCCTGACGCGGTTGTCCACCGACCCTGGCAACACGCCAAGCCTGCTGTGGGAGAACCTCGGCATGGAGGTGGTCCTCTTCCTCCCGGCCTCCCTGCTGGCCCTCACCACCTACGGCTTGTACCGGAAGGTCAACCGGCGGCTCTCCTCCAGCGCCCTCGGGGACCTGAAGGACATGGTCCACGCGCTGGCCGGTGGCAGCTTCCTGGCCCTCGCCGTCGACGCTGCCGTGCACCGGCTGACCGGGATCTCGCTGCTCACCACGGCGCAGCTCCTCACTCCGGCGGTGATCGGGGTGGTCACCGTCCCCGGAGCCCGGGTCCTCTTCGGGCGGATCGCCAACAGCCAGGAGAGCCATGCCGTCCGCGTCGTCATCGTCGGCACGGGAACCGTGGCCAGACGGGTGGCCCGCTACCTGGGAGGGGAGTCCGGCGTGCGGGTGGTGGGCTTCGTCGACGACGACCCGGTGGGCGAGCAGGGCTGGCTGGGCCGGCTCGACCAGCTGGCTGAGCTGTGCGACCAATACCATGTCGACCGGGTCCTCGTCGGGTTCTCCCGTACCCACCCGGAGGAGACGGTCACGCTGCTGCGGGCCCTGCACGGCCGGGTGCCGATCTCCATCGTCCCGAGGTACTTCGAGCTGCTCACCTGGCGGTCCCAGGTGGAGGACATATACGGGCTGCCGATGATAGACGTGGCCCCCCCGTATCTCGGAGCGGGGGCGGCGTGGCTCAAGCGAGCCTTCGACCTCGTGGGAGCGAGCCTGGGGCTCCTCGTGGCGCTCCCGGTGCTGGTGATCTCGGCCATCGCGATCAAGGTCAGCTCGCCCGGCCCGGTCATCTTTCACCAGACGAGGGTCGGACGCCGCGGCCAGGAGTTCCGGATCGCCAAGCTGCGGACCATGCGGGTGGGCGCCGAGGGGGAGCGCGGGGCCCTCGGTGACCAGAACGAGGTGGACGGGCCGTTGTTCAAGATCCATCACGACCCGAGGGTCACCCGCGTTGGCCGGGTCCTCCGGCGCACCAGCCTCGACGAGCTCCCCCAGCTGGTCAACGTTCTGCTCGGGCACATGTCGCTGGTCGGGCCCCGGCCGTTCGTCGTCGAGGAGTCGGCGAAGATGGACGGGTGGGCGGGGCGCCGGTTCGAGGTGCGGCCCGGCCTCACCGGCATGTGGCAGGTCTCCGGGCGCAACGACCTGACGTACGACGAGCTGTGCCGGCTCGATTACCTCTACGTGGCGTCGTGGTCGCTGTGGTGGGACCTCCGGATCCTGTGGCAGACCCCCCAGCGGGTCCTTCGACGCCTGGGGGCGTACTGAGCAGCCCGCTCCGTCCGATCACGGTGCACGGCGCCCGCACCGCCATGAGGGCCGCGGCCTGGGCGTGCCTCCGGCTGGCGGGTCGGGATGCGACCGACGACAGCTCACGGCGCTCGACCGTCGTGCTCGCCCCCCATCCCGACGACGAGACGCTGGCCTGCGCAGTGACGATCATGCGGAAGCGGGCTCGGGGCACACCCGTGGCGGTGGTCCTGGCCACCGACGGGCGCCACTCCAGCCCCTCGGTCGCACCGGAGGTGGTGGCCACCCAGCGGGCCAGGGAGCTCATGGCGGCCTGCGAGGAGCTCGGGGTTCCGTCCGTCGACGTGATCCATCTGGGCTTAGAGGACGGCATGCTCGGCCAGGCGCTGCCCCGCCTGGTCGACATGGTCGCCGACGTGATCGCGTCCCGGTCCCCCGCAGAGGTCCTGGTCACCTCGGCCAGGGACCCCCATCCGGACCACGCAGCGCTCGGCTGGGCGGCCCGCCGGGCGTTGGCCGACCGCCCGGACGTGTTGCTGGCGGAGTATCCCGTCTGGCAGTGGGAGAAGCCGGAGCGTTGGCTGCTAGGGCTGGCCCACGTCCGGTCGCCGGCGGGCCCGGGTCGAGCCGGCCTCCGGGGGATCCCCGTCCGGCGTCCGCTGCTCGTGAGCACCGAGGGCTACCTGGCCCGCAAGCAGCGGGCGCTCGGGCACTACGAGAGCCAGATCGACCTCGACTCACGCGTCTGGGAGCTGAGGACCAAGACCCTCGACCGGCGGTTCGTGTCCTGCTTTCTCCGCTCGCACGAGATCTTCTTCCCGGTCTTCCCTGCCGGGGCCTCGGTCGGGGTCGGGGTCGAGGAGGGTGCTCGCCGTGCTGGTCGATGTGGCGCGCAGCGCCAGGCGCGTGTACTCGGCGATCTGGGCCCGGGCAGCCCGGCTCACGAGCACCAGAGGCACTGGGGCCAGCAGGAGGAGGCGCTCTGGCCAAGGTGCCAGGGAGAAGAAGAGAGGCGGCCCGAAGGCGACCAGCCAGGGGAGGGAACGACCGTAGCCGAACCTCACGATACTCTGAGCGCTGCGATGGATGATGACGACTGAGGCCAGGCCGGCTATCGAGGCGAGACCGAAGCCGACCACACCCAGGCCCGGCACGAGCGCGACGGCGAGCCCGGCGGTCAGGCCGAGCCCGACCAGCCGCTTCGTCGTCACGACGGCGTTGGCGCCGCGGGAGTAGAGGAGCATCGTGGGGATGTGGAAGACCGACGCGACCAGGCCGGCAAGGCCGAGGTAGGGGAAGACGGCTGCGACCGGGGCCCAGGACCGGCCGAAGAGGAGTCGGACGGCGGCGGGGGCGACGATGGCGAAGGCGGCCAGCACGGGTCCGAGGACCAGGAGCTGGAGCGCCATCCCCTCTTCCAGCCCCCGGCGCAGGCGCCGCTGGTCCTGCTGGACTCGGGCGATGGCCACCAGGGAGAGGCGCCAACTGGCCCGGACGACGAAGCTGAGGGTGGATACCAGCCTGATTGCCAGCCCCACCCAGCCCACGCCCGTGGGGCCGAGGAACCGCCCCACCACGATCGGGTTGACGAGGTTGGCGGCGCTCTCGGTCAAGGTCGACATGAGATAGGTGGACCCGAAGCGGAGGTGGGAGACGGCGTCCGAGCCCGACCACTCCCATCGGGGGAGGGTCCTGGCGGCGGCGCAGCCGCCGATCGCGAGGAACACCTGCCAGGCCGCGTACCCGAGGACGGGGGCCCACACGCCGAGGCCGGCCAGGGCGACCGGCACGGCCGTGCCGTACAGCGCGAGGTCGCCCCCCAGCTCCAGGTATGCGATGGCGCGGTAGCGGAAAGCCCGCTCGAACCTGGCCTGGGCGGGGACCCAGAGGGCGGTGGTCGGGATCACTACCAGCAGGACACGTAGCGGATCGAGGACCTGGGTCTCCCCGACATAGGGCTGGGCCAGGAAGGTCCCCCCCAGCCCGACGAGCACTACCACGCCCGAGGTGAGCAGGAGGAAGCTGAAGGCCCGGTTGTAGGCATGGGCGTCGAGCGGGGCGCTCTGGCGGATGAGGTTCACACCGACGCCCAGCTGGGCCACGGCGGTGAACACCGCGGCGACGGCGGCTGCTGTCACGTACAGCCCGTAGTCCCGGGGCCCGATCAGCCTGGTCACGACCAGGACCCCCCCGAGCCGGATGAGGACCCCGAGGCCCTCACGGACCACCAGGTACCCTCCGCTGCGCAGGCTCAGCTCTCGCAGGCCCGGCCGAGTGGGGCTGTCAGCCACTGTGGCCCGCGGCGAGGAGCCGCTCCAGGATCGCGACGGCGACAGGGGTGGCCCCGTCCGGCTCGGCCACCTGGTAGTGGTAGTGGAGGCCGGGCGTGCCGTTCACCTCCAGGATCGCCCCCCCGGCGCGGGTGATGGACGTGGTGGGGTCAGGGGTGACCAGGTCGATGCCGGCCAGCCGCAGGTGGGCCAGCCCGGCCGCCCGGACCGCCTGGCCCACCAGCTCGGGGGAGAGGTCGCGCAGCGTCGTGTTGTCCGCCAGGCCATTCTGGCTGACGGCTCCCTTCACCGCGAGGACACGTCCGGCTGGCACCACCGATCCGAGGGACATCCCGCTGCTTCGCAGGGCCAGCTCGCAGTCCAGGTCCACCTTGATCAGGCGAGCGACGTCCCGGGCGCCGGCCTCGAGCCGCCGGCGGTTCTCGCCGTCGATCAGCTGGGCGACGGTGGCGCGCCCGTCCCCCCGCACACACGGCGGGCGGCGCCTGACGGCGTCGAGGAGCTCGCCGTCGAGCAGCAGGAGGCGGTACTCCTCCCCGGGCACTCTTCGCTCCACGAGGATCCGGTCGCCCCAGCGCCCCGCGGCCAGCCAGGCCCGCCAGAGCTCGTCGGCGCGCTCCACGCCGCAGGTGACCCCGGCCCCTCCGCCGGTCCCGCCGGCCGGCTTGACCACACAGGGCCCGCGGCGTCGCGCCAGGAATGCCAGCGCCGGGCGGCGGTCCCCCTGGTGGAGCTCCAGGTGCTCGGGCACGGGCAGCCCACCTCTTACCAGCAGGCGGTGCATCACCGCCTTGTTGAGGGCCAGACTCGTGGTCGATGGGTGGTCGAGCATGACCAGGTGGCGCCACACGACCGTCTCGGCCCTCCCGCGGCGCAGGAGGAGGAACCCCTCGCCCAGGTCCTCGAGCTCCGCCCCGACTGCCGCGACAGCATGGTCCCAGAGCCTCCGGTACGACTGGCTGTGGATCCGCTCGAGGCGGCCCTCGACGTCTCCACTGGCCCGCCACCGGCGGATCCCGCCAGCCAGGCCGGCCGAGCGCAATCCGTCGAGCCGGGCCCCCATGGCCAGACCGGGGCGGCCGGCTCTGGCCAGGGACATCAGCACACCGGTCGGCAGCGAGGGCAGGGGGCCGGGTCTCATCCCGGGCTCGGCCGGGAGTTGCTGCCCGGGAGGGACCGGGCGAGGCGTTCCCGCAGGGCCCTGCCCAGCAATCCCGGCATGGCTGTCGCGCCACGGGCCAGCCGGGGGACCAGGTCCGGGTCCTGGGCGGCCCGCCAGGCCCACTCCAGGCGGGCCCCGGTGACCCATGACGGGGGGGCCCGCCGCACCCCGGTCACCGTGTCCACCGCCCCACCCGTGCAGAGGTACAGGCAGCGATGGTGGGGGAGGAGGGCGTCCGCCCAGAGCTCGCCCTTGGGCGTCCCGAGGGCGACGAGCACCAGCTCGACAGCCTCGCGCCTGAGTCGCTCCGCCAGGGACCGGACCGCCGTCTCCTCGGGGTCGTCGGGGTACAGCTCGCCGAACCGGGCCCAGGCGGGCCTGGTCCGGGCGAGGACGGCATGGGCTTGCTGGCTGCCCCCCAGCACCGCCACCCGGGCGCCGGGCAGGAAGCGGCCGTGGTAGATCAGCTCGACCAGCTCCCTCCCGGTCATTCGCGGCCCTGACCCGGAGCCGGCCAGAGAGAGGGCGAGCAGGATGCCGTTGCCGTCGACCAGTACCGCGGAGGCCCGCTCGAGGCAGGCGCGGTAGCCGGGGTGCGAGACGGCCAGATGGGCCTGGTAGGGGGCGAGGGTGAACAGGGTGGCCCCCTCGCACTCGGATATCGCCTTCGACGCCCACCGCTCCAGATCGGTCCAGGAGACGAGGGACATGGGAAGGCCGAGGTGGCGTACCGGGTCGACGTCGCCGGGCTCCCGGCGTGGACCTACCGGCGGTCGGGTCTCGAGTCCCCGGTCTGCTCGGTCCTCGGGGTGGAGCAGGGCGCGGAGCGAGGCCAGCTGCTGCTCCCACCGCTGCATCTGGCGCCGTCGCGCCTCGGCGGCCCGGTCCCTCAGTGCATCGTGGTCCCGGATGGCGGTCCTCAGCCCGGCGGCGATCCCGCGAGCAGTGTTCGGCACGTGGACGGCGAAGGGAAAGCTCTCCCGCAGCCCGGGCCAGTCGCTCACGACGAGGGGCCGGCCGGCGTACACGGCCTCGTAGGCGGCCCTCATCACCGAGGTCGGCTCGGAGCTGATGGTGAGGACGACGTCCGCCTCCCCCACGGCTCGGGCGTAGTCGTCGGGGCCGAGGAAGCCGGTGAAGACCACGTTGGGCGGGGCGCCTTCGTCCAGTCCTGGCGGCCGGCGGGCCAGGCTGCCGGTGACCTGGACCCGGAGGTCGGGGCACAGCGCGGCCGCCCCGATGACCTCCTCCACCGGCTCGTCCCCCCCGTAGGTCCCCACGAAGAGCACGGTCTCGGGAGCACGGAGGGGCTTCGCTTCCTCCACCTGCCAGAGCGGCGGAGCCTCATGGAGGACCAGGCCGGTGCCTCCCCACTCCACGATCCTGCGGACCCAGACATCGGACGTGACGAGCGTCGCCAGCACGCGTGGGACGAGCCAGCGATGGGCCCGCTGGAGGCGGGCTGAGACGGTGTCGCCTTGCGCCCCGAAGGCGGCGGGGTGGCTGTCCAGCAGGACCTGCGCCCCGGTGAGCCGGCCGTAGGCCCAGCCGATGACCGCCGGGATGATCGGCGGGTTGGTGACTATCAGCGCCGCCGGGCGTCGCCTGGCCAGGTAGGCGACCGTGTGGAAGGCGCTGATGACGTAGCGGAGGGGCACGAGCTTTCGCCGGACCAGGCGACGGTAGTAGATGCAGCAGGTCTCGCCGCCCAAGGCGTGGGCGATCTCGGCCGCCCGCCCCTGGATCGGCGTCCACGCCAGGAAGGTGACAGGGCTCCTCGCAGCCGGGCGGCGGCGGGGACGGCGCGGCCCGTTCTCGGTCATGGCGGGGTCGGGGGGGCTCCGGCTGTCCGCCCGCCCATCCTGGAGCGAAGGGGCGCCTCGACTACTGTCGTCCCGTGGGTCACCAGGTCACGCTCGTACCCGGAGACGGGACGGGCCCAGAGCTCACACGGCTGGCCTGCGAGGTCCTGTCGGCGACAGGAGTCGAGATCGCCTGGGACATCCAACAGGTGGGAACCCCAGCCGTGGAGATGTCGGGGACCCCGCTGCCCGACGGAGTCCTCGACGCAATCCTGGCCACCGGCGCCGCCCTCAAGGGGCCGGTGACCACGCCGGCCGGGCCGGGGGGGTTCCCATCGGTGAACGTGGCGCTCCGTCGCCGGCTGGACCTCTTCGCGCAGGTCCGGCCGTGCCGGAGCTGGCCCGGCGTCGCGTCCCCGTGCGGCCGACTCGACCTGGTCGTCATCCGGGACACGACGGAGGGCCTCTATGCCGGGGCCGAGCTCGCGCCCGGTGCTCCTGAGACCGTCGCCATGCTCGACCTCCTGAACGCACAGGGGGGCGCCCTCGACCCCAGGAGCGCCGTGTCCGTCAAGCCGGTGTCGGAGCAGGCCTGCCGGAGGATCGCCCGGTTCGCCTTCGACTACGCCCGCAGTCACGGCTACGAGAGGGTGACCGCGGTCCACAAGGCCAGCGTCATGAGGCGCACCGACGGCCTCTTCTTGGAGGTGGCCCGCGACGTCGCCGGGGAGCATCCGGCCCTGGTCTTCGACGACTGCCTGGTCGACGCCGCGTGCGCCCAGCTCGTCCGGCGCCCCGAGGGCCTGCAGGTCCTCGTCACCCTCAACCTGTACGGGGACATCCTCTCGGACCTGGCCGCCGCTCTGGCGGGGGGGGTCGGCCTCGCCCCCGGCGCGAACGTCGGGCCCCGGGTGGCGGTATTCGAGGCCGCCCACGGCTCCGCGCCCAAGCTCGCCGGGCGGCGCCGGGCGAATCCTGTTGGCCTGATCCTCTCGGGCGCCCTCCTGCTCCGTCACCTGGGCGAGCAGGAGGCGGCCGCCCGGGTGGAATCTGCGGTGGCCTCGGTGCTCGCCCAGGGCCGGACGCTGACCTACGACCTGCGACGGTCGCCCGGGGCTCCCGTGGCCAGCAGCGACGAGGTGGCAGCAGCCGTCATTGCCCACCTTTGACCCCCGCCGACCCGGGCGCGAGGAGGTCGATCGCCCCGCGGCGGGCCAACCCGACCAGCTCGGCCTCCAGGTCGGCGCCCATACCGTCTCCCGCCACCCGGGCCGACAGCTCCTTCCACGTCGAGACCCCGTCCAGCGCCTCCAGCACCTGCATCTGAGGCTCGGAGACGGGGAGGACAGGCCGGTCCCACACCTTGACCGCGGGGGTGCCGTGCCAGGCTCGCTGTGCCAGCCGGCCGACCCATTCCAACCTTCGGGAGAGCACAGGGATGGCTCGGGCGAGCTCGTCCCGGCTGCCAATCGCGAGGAGGTCGTCGGTGGATCGCCGCCGAGTGTCGGTCGTGGGATCCTCGCCGAGGGGGTCGCAGTCGAAGTCGTTGCACTTGAGGTAGAGGTTGGCGGTCCCGGCCGACCTCCTTCGCAGGTGCCACATGGACGACCCCGGGAACACGAGGACGTCGCCCGGGCGGTCGGCGATCTCGATCGACCGGGCCTCCCGGAGCGCGACCTCGGGGAGCTGGTCCGGGCCGAGGGTTTGGCGCAGCGCACCGGTGAGGAACGGGTTGAGGTCTCGATGGTCGAAGGGGTAGAGAGCCAGGCAGGAGGTGGGGGCGACCTCGATGGAGATCCCGACCGCGACCTGGGAGGCATAGCGATCCTTGTGGGCCGGCGGGTCGGGGTCGGCATCCTTCGAGTAGCGCTTGAGGTGGCGCTCGGACAGGGTGAGGGTCTCCCGGCGGAGCCCGCAGAGCGCGGAGACCATGTCGAACAGCTCGCCGACGAGGTCGTCCCCGTCGGGCGGTTCGTACATCCACTGGTCCTTGGCGCCCTGGATGCCCTGGCCCGAGAGAGCTGCGTCGACCTGGCACCGCTGGTTGAGCTCGACCAGGTGAGCCAGGAACTCCGCGCTGACGCCGTTCGTGATGTGCACCCACCCCTGGCGGCGCCAAGCCTCGGCATGAGCCGCAGGGTCGACCGCGAATGTCTTCATCGCTCCTCTTTCTCTCTCAATCGGCGGAGGGGCTGCGGGCAGGGACGGGTTGGCTGGCCGCGGCACGGGCGGCGTCAGGGTCGTGAGCCTGCCTCATCTTCCACCTGGGCGAGTCGAGAGTCAGCCTCGCCCGCTCGGACAGCCGTGCCAGCGTGGGCATGGGATCGTGCCAGACGAAGAACGGCGGGTGCTGGCGATGAGCCAGGGTGGCCAGCCAGCTTGCCACCGACAGCTCTCCTGACCGCCGGTAGTCCCGCAGGGCGCGCAGGTCGTCGTACGGGTACCACATCGCCAGGCCGTCCCGGGCCGGCGCGAGACGGGGGAGTGGGGCGCCGGTGACCCGGTTGTATGCGACCAGGGCCAGGTCGATGCCGGCCCGCCGGACGAGGCTGTTGGCCATGGTGAACCTCGGGTTGCACTCGATGAGCTTCAGGAGCCCGTCGTTGCCGTCCTTCTTGAACTCGACGTTGCCGATGCCTCGCAGGCCGAGACCCTGGAAGAGGCGGAGGCCCATCTCGGCCACGTCGGGGAGCCACTGGGTCAGGTGGTAGGTGCCCAAGCCGAAGCCCGGTGGCTGCTGACGGAGCTTGCGCTTGGTGAAGTGCAGGAGCGGCAGTCCGTCCTCGTCCAGGTAGCTGTAGTACGAGCAGTACCGGTCGTCGCCGCCGGCCACGATCTCGGTCATGATCATGGGGAGGCCCGATCGCATGGCCGGCTCGACGGCCGAGACCAGCTCGTCGTCGTCGTGCAGGACGCTCCCCTTGGGCTTGGGCACGCCCGGGAGCCGCCGCTGCAGGACATCGGACCGGAGCGGCTTGAGCCCACAGGGGTAGGAGGGACCTTGGTCCAGGACCCGCTCGAGGTCCACCCGGCTCCGGATGACCGTCGTCGCCGGCACGGGGACGCCCACCGCCCGGGCCCGGCGGTAGGTCTCCTCCTTGTCGAGCATCGCGAGCAGGACGTCGTCGTCGGCCTCGGGGGGGACATGCCCGGCGGTGACCAGCTCGGCCCGGTGTCGGGCCACCAGCTCCACGCCGTCGTCCGAGCAGGGGAGCAGCACGCTCGGGGGAACACCTTGCAGCAGGTGCTCGAGCCAGGGGCCCTGGACATCGAGCGTCGGCGGGAAGGGCACGTACCGGCAGAAGCGGGACGTCCGGGCGGCCGAGTCCCACAGCCCATCGCCCAGCACGTCGACCGGTACCCGGTTCCGGCCCAGGGCTCTGGCGACGGAGAGCGCCGTGTCGCTGCCCCCGAGCAGGACGGCAGGTGGCTTGGTGGTTGCCCTCACGGGGTCAGCGTTCCTGTGGGGCCGCTCGATCGGAGATGACGCCGCTCGACTCCAGGATGTGGTCGACCCAGGCGTTGGAGAAGGTGCCCTGCGCCACCGACTCCAGGTACGCGGCCTCGGCTTCGGCCCGCTCCCGGAGCTGGTGGAGCAGCGACGAGCAGTGGTCGGCGGGTACTACGACGACGCCGTTCATGTCTCCCACTATCAGGTCACCGGGATGGACGACGATCCCCCCGGCCGACACCGGGTGGTTGACCTCGCCCGGGCCTCGGTGGAGGGGGCCGATCGGCGTGACGCCACGGGCGAAGACGGGGAAGTCGCCCAGGGCCAGGATGCCCGGCAGGTCGCGGATGAGCCCGTCCACGACGAAGCCGGCTATGCCCCGGTGCCTGGCCTTGGTGGACACGAGGTCGCCGAGAACCGAGAACGCGGCACAGCCGCCGGCGTCCACGACGACGACGTCGCCGGGCCGGGCGATGTCGAGGCTCTTGTGGACCATGAGATTGTCGCCTGGGAACACCTTCACCGTGCAAGCCGGGCCCATCAGCTGCTGTCCCGGCGCGGTGAGGCAGTGGACGCCGGCGTCCATCGTGTAGAGGCGGTTCATTAGGTCCGAGATGGCCGGGGTCTCGAAGTCGGCGAAGCCGTTCACCACCGCCGGGTCCGGTCTGTCGATCTCGTGGCGGACCCGGAAGCCGGGCCCCGGATGCATCTCGGCCGTGGTGGGCTTCTCGACGCCCGGGCTCGTTCGCATGGTCAAGGCCTACGGCGAGCTGATGGTCCCGGCACGGGCGGGAGGCTAGCTCGTGGCGACCTGGCGCCAATCCTTCCCATGCCCGGTCCTTCGTCCTTGCCCAGGGCGGACTTGAGGGTGGCCGGCCCAGCGGCCCGCCTGGCGTGATCGTAGATCTCCTCGAAGCTACGAGCCATCGCCTCCGGACTGAACATCGCAAGCGCCCGCTCCCGCCCCCTACACCCCATCCGGAGGCGCAGCTCGGGGTCGGCGAGGAGCAGCACAATGGCGTCGGCCAGGGCCACCGGGTCCTCGGGGGGGACCAGCAGCGCGGTCTCCCCGTCCACCACCACCTCCGGTATCCCGCCCACCCTGGTGGCGACCACGGGGAGGCCGCCGAGCATCGCCTCGATCGCGACCAGGCTGCATCCCTCGACCCGGGAGGGGGCGACGAGCAGGTCGCAGCCCTGCAGGAGATCCCTGGCATTGTCAGCCCACCCGGTGAAGATCACCCGGTCAGCCACGCCCAGGGTGGCAGCCAGGCCCTCCAGCCGGGCCCGCTCCCCCCCGTCGCCGACGAGGAGCAGGCGCGCCATGGGCACCAGGGTCAGGGCTTCCAGCGCGAGGTCGAACCCCTTCTCGACGGCCAGCCGGCCGATGGCCCCGATGAGCGGGTGGTCCGAGGAGCGGTCGTAGGAGGCGCCGGCCGTCGCGGGCACGGCTGGTACGACGTCCAGGACGCCGTTGTAGATCACCCGGACAGTGCCCGGGGCCAGGCCTAGCCAGGCCTCTCTCGCCCGGGCAACCGATTCGGACACGGCCACGTGGGAGGCGAACCGCCGCGCCAGCGCCGGCAGGACCCATCGATGGCTCCAGCCGGCCGGCGGGAAGTCGCTGTGGACCACGCCGACCGTCGGGGTGCCGGTGACTCGGGCGGCGAGCGCCGCGTACAGGCAAGACCAGGGGTGGTTGAGGTTGAGGTGGAGGACCTCGGGGCGCTCGGCGCGCAGGGCCTGGAGGTGCGCCAGCACCCCCGCGCCATTGACCTTGGTCGTGACCACGGGGAGAACAGAGCCAGGCGTGCCGGGGCGGGCCGCGGCCACCTGACGGACCACGTCGGGATCGACCCCGAGGACCGTGGCCCGGACATGTGGCCCGAGGCTGGCCAGCAGGGTGGCTGCGCTCTGCTCGGCCCCGCCCATCTCAGTCGAGTCGAGATAAACTGTCAGGCGGAGAGGCCGGCGCTGTCGAGCCGGCACGGCCTGATCGTGAGGGGCGGATCCCTCGGACGAGCGCTCGTCGATACGCACCGGCCCAGGATACGGGACCGCCGTGCCAGGGCGGCCACCGGGACGGGCGGGGCAGGATCACCGTTCAGTCGAGCTCCACGGAGGCGAACCACGCTGGAGCGCGCCGGACCGGGGGAGGGCCCCCCGGGCCACGAGGAGAGGGGCGCAGAGCCCATGACCAGGAACGGGTCCGTCACAGTGTCGGCGGCGGTTCGTGAACGACTGGGGCACCCAGTCATCGACGCCGACGGCCACACTGTCGAGTTCCTCCCGGCCATGGAGAAGTACCTGGTGGCGGCCGGGGCCGAGCGGCGGATGGCCGGAGGCCTGGACATTGCTGCCGTGCGCAAGCGGGTGAACAGCTCCGCGGCGGCGTGGGTGGACCTGACCCCCGAGGAGCGCGTCCACCGCCGGGCGGTCAAGGGGACGTGGTGGGGCCTCAACGCCGACGCTCTCGATCTGGCGACCGTGAGCCTGCCGCGCCTGATGCGCGCCCGGCTCGACGAGATGGGGATCGACGGATCTGTCGTCTACGGGAGCATCGGCCGGAGCTTCGGGGCGTTCGAGGACGAGTCGGTGAGGCGGGCGGGCTGCCGCGGGGTGAACCGGTACTATGCCGAGTCGTTCGCCCCGTACTCTGACCGGCTCATTCCCGTCGCCGTCATCCCCATGCACACGCCGGAGGAGGCCGTCGACGAGCTCGAGTACGCGGCGGTGGAGCTCGGGATGAGGGCCGCGGTCTTCCAGAGCTACGTGAAGCGCCCGATCCCCGCGCTAGAGCACCTGGGGCCGGACGTCTCGAGGTATGCCTACTGGCTCGACCTGCTGGGGATCGACAGCCGCCATGACTACGATCCCGTCTGGAAGCGCTGCCAGGAGCTCGGAGTCCCCGTGGCGGCTCATTCGCTGGGGATCGGCTGGGGCAGCCGCCGGTCGATCTCGAGCTACGTCTACAACCACGTGGGCCATTTCGCGGCCATCGGGGAGGCCTTCGCCAAGGCATTGTTCCTAGGGGGGGTCCCCCATCGGTTCCCCGGGCTCAACTTCGCGTTCCTCGAGGGAGGAGTGGGATGGGCCGTTTCCCTGTTGTCGGACCTGGTCGGCCACTGGTCCAAGCGCAACGGAGAGGCGGTGGAGCGGTACGGCCCGGAGGGCTTCGACAAGGAGCGGTTCGGCGAGCTCCTGAGGGAGTACGGGGAAGGCTGGGCCGATCTGGAGCCGCGGGGCGCGTTGGGGATCGGGTGGGGCGGGGAGGCCATGCCGCACAGCCTGCGGGACGAGTGGGCAGCGTGCGCGATCGAGAGCGTCGGCGACATCCTGCGGGTGTACACCGGTCAGTACTTCTGCGGCTGCGAGGCAGACGACCCGCTGGTCTCCCTGGCGTTCTCGGAGGGGCTGCTCCCCCTCGGGGCGAAGGTGAAGCCCCTCTTCAGCTCGGACATCGGGCACTGGGACGTCCCGGACGTCCGGGAGGTGCTGGCGGAGGGCTTCGAGAACGTCGAGGAGGGAAGGATCGTGGAAGCGGACTTCCGGGAGTTCGCGTTCGTCAACCCGGCCCTCCTCTACTGCGGGATGAACCCGCACTTCTTCGACGGCACCCGGGTCCAGTCAGCCGTCGACCAGCTGCTCCGGGAGAGGTCGGCGGCAGGTCCCGGCGAAGAGGGCACGAGGCAGGGCAGAGAGGCGATCGGAGCCGTCACCCCTTCCTGATCCGGGGGGGGGCGCCGGACGGGCGATCTCGGGCCGGTCGGGAATTGTGGCTAAGGCCGCTCACCCTCTGACGCCGATAGTAGTGTCATCACTACGCACAGTGGCAGCAGGCGGCAGGTGGGGCCGTGAGGGGCGGCCGAGGGCGGACAGCGCAGGCCGCGCTGGCCGCCCTGGCCCTGGTCGCCTCGCTGGCAGTGGTGGAGGCCTTCCCCCACACGGGCCGGGCCTCGGCTGCCACCGTCCAGGAGCCGCTCGGCGCCTACGCCGGCGCAGCCAGCCCCGGCACGGTGGACACCATCGGCCAGATGGTCGGCCACCCGTTGCGCAACGCCATGGACTTCCTGGACGGCACGAGCTGGCAGACTATCAGCGACCCGTCATGGTTCCTCTCGCAGTGGGCGGGGAGCGGCTACCACATGACGTGGGGCGTCCCCATGCTGCCGAGCAGCGGTGCCAGCTTGGCCGAGGGGGCGACGGGGGCCTACAACCACTGGTTCACCACGCTGGCCCAAGCGCTGGTGGCGGGAGGTCAGGGCGCCTCGACCATCCGGCTCGGCTGGGAGTTCAACGGGGGCTGGTTCCCCTGGGCCGCCGCCGGGTGCCCCGCCTGCTTCGTCTCCTACTGGCGCCACATCGTCAACGCCATGCGAGGGGTGCCCGGTGCCGCCTTCCAGTTCGAGTGGAACCCCACCCGGGGCACTGGGGACCCGGCGCCGGACCAGGCCTACCCGGGCGACGCCTACGTCGACATCATCGGGTTGGACGTGTACGACGTCCAGTGGAACACCTACCCCGGGCCGGCGGCGGAGTGGCAGTACATCCTCACCGGGCCCTACGGCCTCGACTGGCTGGCCAGCTTCGGCGCCAGCCACGGGAAGCCGATCGCCTTGCCCGAATGGGGCCTGTACAACGACGGGTCGCCAGAGGCGGGCGGGGACGACCCGTACTTCATCTCCCACATGGCCGCGTGGATCCACACCCACGACGTGGCCAACGCCGAGTTCTGGGACTACCAGACGAGCGTCCTGAGCGCCAACCCGAGGGCGGCCGCCGCCTTCGCTCGGGCCTTCCAGGCGCCGTCGACCTCGCCGCCATCGAACTCCTCCCCGGCGGCGTCCACCGCGGCTGCCAACGAGCTCCCTCCTGCCGGTGGGCGACCCCTTTCCGCGAGCGTCGCACCTGCACCCCCTGGAGGGCGCACCGGGTCGTCATCGAGCCAGCCCCGCTCGCCGTCGATGGCCGAGTCGAGTCCTGCTCTCGCCCACCTTCGCTCCTCGACCGGCGGCATCGGCTCCCCGGACCACGGCTACTGGCTCGTGGGCAACGACGGCGGGGTGTTCAGCTACGGCGACGCCCGCTTCTACGGCTCGGCCGGCGCCTTGCCCCTGAAGGCCCCGATCGTCGGCATCACCTCCACCCCCGACGGGAAGGGCTACTGGCTGGT